>JASJAL010000026.1 GCA_030067055.1 Kiloniellales bacterium
GGCTGGACCGACTGCCTGCTTCTGGAGAGCAACGAGCTGACCTCCGGCTCGTCCTGGCACGCCGCCGGCAACTGCCCCAACTACTCCGGCTCCTGGTCGATCATGAAGATGCAGGCCTATTCGACCGAGCTTTATGGGCGCCTGGGCGACGAGGCCGACTATCCCATGAATTACCACGTCACCGGATCGGTCCGACTGGCCCACAGCCCGGCGCGCATGGAGGAGTTCCGCCACGTCCACGCCATGGCCCGCTACCAGGGCATCGACTTCGAGATGCTCGGGACCAACGAGATCAAGGACCGCTATCCCTTCATCGAGCTGCACGACCTGGAGGGCGGGATCTGGGATCCGGGCGACGGCGACATCGACCCGGCGCAGCTGACCCAGGCCTTCGCCAAGGCCGCCCGCAATCTGGGCGCAAAGATCGTCCGCTTCTGCCCGGCAACCGGGCTGCGCCGGCTGCCGAGCGGCGAGTGGGAAGTCGAGACGCCCAAGGGCAAGGTCCGCTGCGAGGTCGTGGTCAACGCCGCCGGCTATCGCGCCGCGGAGATCGGCGCCATGGTCGGGCGCCAGGTGCCGACGGTCGCAATGTCGCACCAGTACCTGGTGACCGAGTCGATCGAAGAGCTTGCCGCCTACGACGGCACGCTGCCGCTGCTGCGCGACCCGGACATCAGCTACTATCTGCGCCAGGAGCGCGACGGCCTGCTGCTCGGCCCCTACGAGTGGCAGGCGACGCCGCACTGGACCCGGCCCGACGATCCCATGCCGGCCGACTTCTCCTTCCAGCTCTATCCCGACGACCTGGAGCGCCTGGAGGCCTACATCGAGGACGCCTGCGCGCGGGTGCCGATCCTCGGCACGGTCGGTGTGCAGCGGGTCATCAACGGGCCGATCCCCTACACCCCGGACGGCAACCCGCTGATCGGCCCGGCGCCCGGCCTCACGAACTTCTACGAGGCCTGCGTCTTCTCCTTCGGCATCGTTCAGGCCGGCGGCGCCGGCAAGGTCCTGGCCGAGTGGATCACCGAGGGCGAGACCGAGTGGGACATGTGGTCGGTCGACCCGCGGCGCTTCACCGACTACGCGACGCCGGAATACGTCCGCGCCAAGGCGGTCGAGCTCTACCAGAACGAATACGCCATCGGCTTCCCGCACGAGGAGCGGCCGGCCGGACGTCCGGCCAAGACCTCGCCGCTCTACGGCCGCCTGCAGGCTAAGGACGCGGTCTTCGGCGCCCGTGGCGGCTGGGAGCGCGCGGTCTGGTTCCCGCGCCCCGGAAAGGACGAGGCGAAGAACGAACTGTCCTACCACCACACCAACTGGTTCGAGGCCGTGGCCGAGGAATGCCAGGCGGTGCAGAACGCGGTCGGGATCCTCGACCTGCCCGGCTTCGCCCGCTTCCAAGTGACCGGCGAAGGCGCCGGGGAGTGGCTGGAGAGCCTGATCACCGGCGCCCTGCCCAAGCCGGGCCGGATCTCGCTCGCCTACTTCTGCACCCCGCGCGGCCGCACCCTGACCGAGATGACCGTGACCTGCTTCGGACCGGACCACTACTGGCTGATCACCGCGGCCGCCGCCGAGTGGCACGACCGCGACTGGCTGCACAAGCACTTGCCCGAAGACAGCCCGATCCGCATCGACAACGTCACCGGCCGTTGGGGCACCCTGGTCCTGGCCGGACCCAAGGCGCGCGACGTGCTGTCCCAGGTGACCGACTGTGACCTGTCGAACGAGGCCTTTCCCTGGCTCAGCCACCGGCCGATCACCATCGCCATGGCCCGTGGCGTCGCGATCCGGGTCAACTACGTCGGCGAACTGGGCTGGGAGCTGCACCTGCCGAACGAGGCCCTGCTCGCGACCTACGACCTGCTGTGGCAGGCCGGCG
This sequence comes from Kiloniellales bacterium, assembly GCA_030067055.1. Next base: position 1,889 of record JASJAL010000026.1, read on the forward strand.
AGGCCCACGGCATTCGCGACTTCGGCATGTACGCGATGGACTCGCTGCGGCTGGAGAAGTGCTACCGGGCCTGGAAGATGGACCTCTCGACCGACTACACGCCGCTGATCGGCTCGCTCGATCGCTTCGTCCGCCTCAACAAGCCGGATTTCATCGGCCGCCAGGCCCTCATTGAGGAGCGTGAGGCCGGCAGCCCGGAACGCTGCGTGCCCCTGCTGGTCGAGGCCAATTCGGCGGACGCGCCCTACCTGGCGACCGTCTGGAAGGGCGAGGAGCGGGTTGGGCTGGTAACCTCGGGCGGCTACGGCCACCGGATCCAGAAGTCCATCGCGCTCGCCCACGTCCGCAGCGATCTGGCCAAGGAGGGCGAGCAGGTCGAGGTCGAGATCCTCGGCGAGCGCTACAAGGCCGTGGTCAGCCGCGAGCCGCTCTACGATCCGGAAAACCAACGCCTCAAGGCCTGAGGGAGTCCTGCCATGACCGTATCCCTTCCCGAGCGGGCCCGAGTCGTCATCGTCGGCGGCGGCGTGATCGGCTGCTCCGTCGCCTACCACCTGACCAAGCTCGGCTGGAGCGACGTGCTGCTGCTGGAGCGCAAGCAGCTGACCTGCGGCACGACCTGGCATGCCGCCGGGCTGATCGGCCAGCTGCGCGCGACCCGCAACATGACCCAGCTCGCCAAGTACTCGGCCGAGCTCTACACCACCCTGGAGGCCGAGACGGAGGTCGCCACCGGCTTCAAGCAGAACGGTTCGATCAGCCTGGCCTTGAGCGAAGACCGACTGGAAGAGCTGAAGCGCGGTGCCTCCATGGCGCGGACCTTCGGCCTCGAGGTCGAGGTGCTGACGCCGCAGGACTGCAAGGAAGCCTATCCGCTGATCAATGTGGAAGGCGTGACCGGCGGCGTCTTCCTGCCGAAGGATGGCCAGGCCGATCCCGCCAACATCGCCCTGGCCCTGGCCAAGGGCGCGCGCAACGGCGGTGCCAAGGTCCTGGAAGGCGTCAAGGTCACCGGCATCCGGCAGAAGGACGGCCGGGTCACCGGCGTCGGCACCGACCACGGCGAGATCGCCTGCGAGGCCGTCGTCAACGCGGCCGGCATGTGGGGCCGCGAGATCGGCCGCCTGGCCGGCGTCAACGCGCCGCTGCAGGCCTGCGAGCACTTCTACATCGTCACCGAGAGCATCCCCGAGCTGCCGCGCGACCTGCCGGTGCTGCGCGTCCCGGACGAATGCGCCTACTACAAGGAGGACGCGGGCAAGATCCTGCTCGGCGCCTTCGAGCCAAAGGCCAAGCCCTGGGCCCTCGACGGCATTCCCGAGGACTTCTGCTTCGACCAGCTGCCCGAGGATTTCGACCACTTCCAACCGATCCTGGAGGCCGCGATCGAGCGCTTGCCGATCCTCGAGACCGCGGGCATCCACACCTTCTTCAACGGCCCGGAAAGCTTCACCCCGGACGATCGCTATCTGCTGGGCGAGGCGCCGGAGCTGAAGGGCTTCTACCTGGCCTGTGGCTTCAACTCGATCGGCATCCAGTCGGCCGGCGGCGCCGGCAAGGCTCTGGCGGAGTGGATGGAGTCCGGCGCCCCGCCCTTCGACCTCTGGGACGTCGACATCCGCCGCATGCAGCCCTTCCAGGGCACCAAGGCCTACCTCTTCGAGCGGTCCAAGGAGACGCTGGGCCTGCTTTACGCCGATCACTTCCCCTATCGCCAGTTCGAGACCGCGCGCGACGTCCGGCATTCGCCGCTGCACGAACGCCTGGCCGCGGCCGGCGCCTGCTTCGGCGAGGTCGCCGGCTGGGAGCGGGCCAACTGGTTCCTGCCCCAGGCCGCCCGCGACGCCGGCGAGCGGGCGGAATACCGCTATGCCTGGGGGCGGCAGAACTGGTTCGACCACGCGGCGGCCGAGCACAGGGCGGTGCGCGAAGGCGTCGGGCTCTTCGACATGAGCTCCTTTGCCAAAATCCACGTCGAGGGCCGCGATGCCGAGGCGGTCCTGCAGCGGATCTGCGCCAACGACGTCGCGGTCGAGCCCGGACGCATCGTCTACACACAGTGGCTGAACGACCGCGGGGGGGTCGAGGCCGACCTGACGGTGACCCGGTTGTCCGAAACCTCCTTCCTGGTGGTGACCGCAGCGGCCAGCGGCCCGCGCGACCTAGCCTGGCTGAAGCGTCACATACCCGAAGACGCCAACTGCATCGCGCTCGAGGTCACCAGCGGCGAGGCGGTGCTCGCGGTCATGGGCCCGAAGTCCCGTGCCTTGCTGCAGCCCTTGACCGAGGCCGATCTTTCCAACGAGGCCTTTCCTTTCGGCCGGGCCCGGGAGATCGACCTGGGCATGGCGGTGCTGCGGGCGCACCGCATCACCTACGTGGGCGAACTCGGCTGGGAGCTCTACGTGCCGACGGAGATGGCCCGCCAGGTCTTCGACCGCCTCGTCGAGGCCGGCGCCGACCACGGCCTTCGGCTCTGCGGCATGCACGCTCTCGACTCCTGCCGCATCGAGAAGGCCTTCCGGCACTTCGGCCACGACATCACCGACGAGGACCACATCCTGGAGGCCGGCCTCGGCTTCGCGGTCAAGCCGGACAAGACGCCGTCGAAGTTCGGCGACTTCCTCGGCCGCGAGGCGGTCCTGCACAAGCGGCAGCAGGGTCTCTCACACCGCCTGCTGCAGTTCCGCCTGGAGGACCCGCAACCACTGCTCTATCACCACGAGCCGATCTTGAGGGACGGCGAGATCGCCGGCTACCTCTCCTCGGGCAACTACGGCCATCACCTGGGGGCGGCCATCGGCCTGGGCTACGTCGCCTGCGACACCGAGGAGAGCGGCAGCGACGTCCTAAGCTCGCGCTACGAGATCGAAATCGCCGGCGACCGCGTCACGGCCGAAGCCAGCCTCAAGCCGCTCTACGATCCGAAGTCGGAGCGGGTCAGGGTGTAATCGAACCCGTCACCGCTACGCCTTTCACTCCTTGACGATCGGCTTCGGCTTGAACTTGTCGTTCAGGGCGGCGAGGACGCGGCTGTCGCGTTCGTAGATGTCCCGCCTGAAGCTCACCTGGCCGTCCGGATTGACCCAGACGGTCCAGTAAAGCAAGAGCACGGGCAGAGGCGTCTTCAGGTTCACCCTCGTGGTTTCGCCCGACGCAACGACCTCGTCGATCTTCTTGCGGGTCCATTCGGGCTGGTCCGAAAGCAAGAGCTCGGCGAAGTCGAAGGGGTTCTCGATCCGCACGCAGCCCGAGCTCAGGGCCCGTTCCGACTTGGAAAAAAGGCCGCGGCTGGGCGTGTCGTGGAGATAGACGAGATAGGGATTCGGGAACATGAACTTCACGAGTCCCAAGGCGTTTTCCGGCCCAGGCGGCTGGACTATCGAATAAGGGAAGTTACCCGGCTTGGCCTTGGACCAGTCGACCGATTTCGGATCGACCTGCTTTCCACTGCCGTCCACCAGGGTGAAGCCCTTCTCGGAAATATAGGATGGATTCTCGCGCGCTTTCGGAAGGATATCCTTGCGCAGGATGCCCGGCGGCACCGTCCAGGTCGGATTGAACTCGATGAAGCGGATCGCGTCCCGAAAGACCGGGGTCTTGCGGTAGTTCCGGCCGACGATCGATTTGGTCGCCCAGATCTCCTTGCCGTCGCGGTTCATGTAGGTCTCGAAACCGGCGATGTTGACGATGACGAAAGTCTCGCCCAGGCCGCGCAGCACCCAGCGCCCCCGCTCCAGGTTGACGCGGATCTGGTCGATACGCGCCTCCGCTGAGACGTTGAGGGCATCGAGAGAGCCCTTGCCGACGACTCCGTCGTCCTCCAGCCCGTGACGCGCCTGGAACCGGCGGACGGCTTGCTCCAGATCGGCGTCGTAGAGGTCGGAGTCCGAACCGACGCCCTGCCAGTCGCCGGTCGCCGCCAGTCGCGTCCGCAGCACCGGCACCCGGGGGTCCGACATGCCCGGCTTGAGCGCCGGGCCCTCCGGCACGACCGGCCACCCCCCCTTGTCGGCGATGGCCCGGTAGCGTGCCAGCGCCTCGAGCACACCGTCGTACCAGGGATCCGAGATCTCCATCTCATCGAAGAACGCGGCGACCTGCTCGCCGTCCAGGACCTCGTTCAGCTCCCTGGCCGGATCTCCTTCGATCAGTGCGCGCTCGAAATTCCACTTGTCGTCCAGGTCGACCGGATCGACCTTGCCGAAATAGCGGTGATACGCCAGCCGGGCCAAAGCATCCGTCAGGAGGACGTCGAAATCGGCCCGCGTCGCTGCGGAGGCATCCGATTGCGAAACCTGATCCCTCAGCGCGATGAGCTGGACCCGGTGAAATTCGTCCGGTTCGAAGCCGTGGTCTTCGCTTCGCTCGATCTCCTCAAGCAAGGCCGCAACGTTGCTCTCGGACGACCAGGCGGGACGAAACTCCCGCTGGGCATATATCTTGGAGAGCAGCGGCTCGGCAGCGATGGAACGCTCTCCGATCGAAAGTGCCCCGGGGTCCGCCATTCGCTCGACGCGGGACTGGATCTCTTGCTCCAGCGACGCGGTCTCTGCCCGCGCGAAGCCAATCTGCGAAAGCGCAGAAACCGCGACAAGAGCCGCAATCGGCAAACCGGCAATCCGAGGCATGATGTCGACCCCCTCTAGGCATATACGGCGTCCGTCCGCCAAGGAGATCGAGCGGACGCCATGGCGACAGACCCAGCCGCAGAGACTATCAGACACTTGACCTCAAATGGTCCGACACAGTCCTTGCGCATCGCCAGGAAAGCAGACCTCAGGACCAGAGGCAATTGGCCCTTAGGACGAGAGGCAATCGCTCCGTCGCGATCGGGCGGAGGATGCAAGGAGATGGTCCACTGCCCAGCCCACCTTGTCCGCAGGTGGTTTCCGGACCGCAACATCCGTTGCAGATGCCAATGGGCAGGCAAAACCCGTCGCACGCATCGCAAGACCGCAAAGTTGCGGCTTGTCCAAAGACACCGCGAGCAGTCAGGATCTCAGCCTTGCGTCCGTAGCAGGAGTTCTTGGGAAACGCGATGAAACCCGGTATCGCCTTCATCGGCCTCGGCATCATGGGCCACCGGATGCTGACCAATATGATCGCTCACGGCGGCTTCACCCTGGTCGGCGGCTGGGACCCGGGCCCAGCCGCGCGGGACAAGACCCGCGCCGCCTTCCCGGCGCTGACGTTGGTGGAGGACCCTGCGGAAATCATCGCGGCGGCAGAAACCGAGGTGGTCTACATCGCCTGCCCGCCGGCCGGCCACGCGGAGCACGCTTTGGCCGCCCTGGCCGCTGACAAGGCGATCTGGTGCGAGAAGCCGCTGGGCGTCGAACTCGACGAAAGCCGCGCCCTGGTGGAGGCGGTGGAGACGGCCGGCGCCAAGAACGCGGTCAACTTCCCCTTCGCCGACGCCCAGGCAGCCAACCTGATCGACCGCGAGCTGAAGGCCGGCCGCCTGGGCGACGTCGCCGGGGTCGACATCCGCCTCCATTTCGCGCGCTGGCCGCGCGACTGGCAGGCCGAGGCGACCTGGCTGGCGGAAAGCGCCGAAGGCGGCTATGTCCGCGAGGTCTTCTCGCACTTCGTCTTCCTGACTCAGCGGCTCTTCGGGCCGGCCGTCCTGCGCGACGCCGGCCTGCGCTATCCCGAAGACTCAAGACTCTGCGAGACCCACTTCACCGCCTTGCTCGACTGCGGCGGGGTGCCGGTCTCCGCGGCCGGGAGCTCGGGCGGTGCCGGACCAGACCAGGTCGAGATCACGATCTGGGGCCAGGAGCGCGCCTACCGGCTGTGGGACTGGAACCGGCTCAAGTGCAGCACGAATGGCACCTGGCACGACGAGCTCCCCGACCTCGAGAACCCCCGTCAGGACGGCTACATGCGCATGCTGGACAACTTCCTCGCCTTCCTGGCCGGCGAGCCGAATACCATGCCGAGCTTCCGCGACGCCCTGGACGTTCAGCAAATCGTGGAAGGGATTCTCGCCCGCTGAAAGATCCGGCGGCCGGTTCCCCGCGTAGAGCAATCGTGTTCAAACATGAGGTTGCCGAACTGTCGGCGACGCGGAGTCAAAGGGGAGTACCATCGATGAATGCGCCGACACGGCTTGAAGTTCACACGGCAGAGACGCTCTCGCCCGCCGGACGGCCGGAGCGGAGCGAGGCGGAGGCCGCGGTCCGGACCCTTCTGCGCTGGGCCGGCGACGACCCGGACCGCGAAGGCCTGCTCGACACGCCGGCGCGGGTAGTCCGCGCCTTCGAGGAGTTCTTCGCCGGCTACGACCACGACCCCGAGGCGATCCTGCGCCGGACCTTCGAGGAGACCGACGGCTACGACGAGATGGTCGTGCTCAAGGACATCCCCTTCGAGAGCCATTGCGAGCACCACATGGTGCCGATCATCGGCAAGGCGCACGTCGGCTACCTTCCGGAGCATCGGGTTGTCGGCATCTCCAAGTTGGCGCGGGTGGTCGAGGCCTACGCCAAGCGGCTGCAAATCCAGGAAAAGATGACTGCCCAGATTGCCAACGCCATCGAGAGCGTGCTTGAGCCGCGCGGTGTCGCCGTCGTTGTCGAAGCCCGCCACCAGTGCATGACCACCCGCGGCATCCACAAGGCTGGCGTCACGATGGTCACGAGCCGCATGCTCGGCGCCTTTCGCGACGACCCCATGACCCGGCGCGAATTCCTGGCCGTGATCGGCAACCCGGCCAGCTCTGGCAGCTGAGGTTCGATGACGCAGCGGCGCCGCACCTCACCCTTCGCGGCGGGACTACTGCTCGCCGCAGGTGTTTTGACCGGCTGCACGGCGAACACGGAACCCCAGGACCTGCGCGAGATAGAGCGGGCCGAGAGCCCGAACGATTCACTCGCCTGCCCGCCTGGCGTTTGCACGGCACAGGCCGACTTCGAGAGCCCGGTCTTCGGAACGACACCTGAGGCGTTGCTCCAGGCCTTGAGGCAGGCCCTCGCAGACCAGCCGAGGACCGAACTCGCAGCCGACGTGCCGGAGCCAAGGCAGGTCATTTATGTGCAACGGTCGGCGGTGTTTCGCTTTCCGGACACGATCTGGGTCCAGCCCGTCGACATGACCAACGGCAGCTCGGTGATCATCTACAGCCAGTCGAACTACGGCTACGGGGACTTTGGCGTAAACCGCGAGCGCGTCGGGCTCTGGCTCGACCTACTGCGAAACGCCTTGGCATCGGAGTTGATCGAATGAAATCCTTCGGGGCGCGTTTCAATGCCGTGGTGATCGGTGCCTCCGGCGGCCTAGGCCGCGCCTTCACCGAGGCGCTGCTCCAAGACCCGAACCTGGGCAAGCTCCTCGCGTGCAGCCGCTCTGACCCAGGACTAGACCATCCGCGCGCCGCCTGGCAACGGATCGACCTGGAAGACGAAGCGACCCTCGCCACCGCGGCCGAGGTGGCGGAGTCCACACTTGGGCCGTTGCACCTAGTCATCGTCGCCAGCGGCCTGCTCCACGACGGAAGCCACCTGCAGCCAGAGAAGACCTGGCGGACGATGGAAGCCGAGTCGCTGGAGCGCGCCTATCGGGTGAACGCCGTCGGGCCGGCCCTGCTCGCCAAGCACTTCCTGCCGCGTCTCGATCGCAGCCACAAGTCCGCCTTCGCAGTGGTCACCGCAAGAGTGGGCAGCATCAGCGACAACCAGCTCGGCGGTTGGTACGCCTACCGGGCGTCCAAGGCCGCCGCCAACATGTTGATCCGGACCCTGTCGATCGAGCTGGCACGGCGCAACCCGGGCGCGCTCTGCGTCGCCCTGCACCCCGGCACCGTCGACACGGACCTGTCCAAGCCCTTCCAGGGCGGCGTACCCGAGGGCAAGCTGTTCTCGCCGGCCGGATCGGCCGGGCATCTTCTGGATGTTCTGGATGAGCTCGGGCCCGACGATACCGGTCAGCTCTACGCCTGGGACGGCGAACGCATTCCTTTTTGAACGACCGGCCGCGACCTGAAGCGATTTAGGTCAGCCCGAGCCGTGCGAACACGGACGGAATTTGCCGCTTCAGCCCGAAGAAACCCTTGGTTGCATGGGGCCAAAAAGCATCGTCCCAATGGCGGCGCAGGCGGAGGAGCGCAATTCCCTCGGTCCTGAGTGCCGTTTCGATCGATTCCAACCGTTCCTGGACTGGGCCGACCGGCGCATAGGGGGTCACCACCCGGGCAACGCCAAGGCCGCGGGCCCAAGTCGCCACGCCCTTAGGATCAAGCCCTTCGGCCAGCACGGAAGGAGTCAATCCGAGGTGCCGGCCACCCCGGTCCAGAGCGTCCCGCAGCGCACCGCGGGCGAAATCCGTAGCAAGGGTGGCGGATTCCAAAGGCGAGCGCGCCGTCGTGCAGACCGCGCCGGCGATCCCAATCACGCGGCAGTCCTCCAGCCCCAGGTCTTCGGTCCGCAAGTCCTCTTCGGTAACGAGCAGGCCAGAGGGCTCCGCCGGGGAACGGCCCGATGCTGGCGGTAGGGGCCGCGGCGCAGGAGCAGGCGGCTCCGATAGGGCCGGGGCGCGAGGGGAGAGTTCGGCACCCGGACGAAAGCGGCCTCGGGTGTAAGTCTCGATGTTGCCCGGCCGCGCCAGATAGGTTTTGCCCCGGGTATGCAGGCCCGCCACCCAGCGCCATGACAGGGTATTGGTCGCGGGATCACCGTCCAGCAGATGCCGAAGGAAGAAGTCGGCGCCCAGAGCCCAGGGCAGCTCCAAGGTAAAGATCCAGATGCTGGCAAACCACATGCGGGCGTGATTGTGGAGATAGCCGGTCGTCACCAGCTCCTGCGCCCAGGCATCAAAGCAGGCTATGCCGGTGCGACCCTCGACCGCCGACTCCCAGCCCCGGCGCAAAGATGCATTGTCGTTCAGCGCCGCCAGGTCGGCATCGACCTCGGCGCGATAGGCCGACCAGATCGCCGGCCGCAGCTCCAGCCAGCCCTTCCAGTACGTGCGCCAGCAGACCTCCTGGATGAACTTCTCGGCTGCGCGGAAGCTGTGCCGGGCCAGAACTGCGCGGATCACCTCGTCTTCGGTGACCAAACGGTGCCGGATCCAGGGCGAGAGGGTGGAGACGTTGTCGTGCGCCCCGGCACCCTGCTCGTAGTTGCGCGTCTCGGCATAGCGCCGCCCGGCGCGAGGAAGAAAGGCGTCGAGCCGTCGCAGACCTTCCGCCCGGCTCGGCAGCCAGGCCAGGCTCTGGCCTTCGGCAAGGACGTCCATGCCTCAGATCCGCCGCGCGAGAGCGACGGCAGCGGCCGAACCGCTGCCGACCAGGGCGGCCCAGAGGCGACCCAGGGTCCCGGGCGCTCCACCGTGATGGTGCCGGGCTTCGTCGCGGTGCTCGAGCTCGTCGTCGCGGCAGCGTTTCAACAGGGCCAGGAGCTCCGGCTCTTCGCCGCTGGATTCGAGTGCTTCGATCTGGGCGCTGTAGTGGCGGTCGACGAAGGTCTCGACCGCGTCGACCGTGAGGTAGACCGCCCGCGGGCCGAAGAGCGCCGGCAGGGCGCCGGTCAGCCAGCCGGCCAACCGCCAGAGCGGCAGCAGTCGGCTGCGGTCTTTCGTGGAAAGAACTTCGTTCAAGGCTTCGAGGTGGCCCGCTTCGGTCGTCAGGTGACGTCCCGCAAAGTCGCGTACGGAGGAATCGCGGGTCACGGCAGCCATGCCTTTATAAATCCAGACTGCCCCGGTCTCGCCGGCGTGGTCCGAGCGCAGCTCGGCCAGCAGCCAGGGCGGCAGCCCGTCGTGGTCCGGGGCTGCCGGTTCGGCGAAGAATCGCTGCAGCTGCGGGCGCAGGCGCAGGAAGCCGGCGTAGGCCCGGTCGGCGAGCCAGCCGGTGGCCCGGAAGCCGAAGGCCCAGCCGAGCGGGCGGAAGGCCGGTAGCGCCCGCCAGACCGCCGCGAAGGCGGGGCCGCCTGAGAGCCAGCGGCCGTCCGGCAGGAGCACGTGGAAGCGCGCCATGGCGGCACAGCGGGAGAGCCCGGGTGCAACCTCGCCGTCGGGCGAACCGCTGATATCCAGCCAATTGATCTGGGCGGCGCCGCGCCGACGACGATAGAAGTCGATCTCCCGTCGGCATAGCGGGCAGCCGCCGTCGTAGAACACCGTCAGGGCCGGTGCCGCCGGTCCCAGGGTCCTATGCAGACTTGCCGAATCAGGCGCCATGGTTCGGAAGTCCCTCCATGAAGCTCAAGGTGGACTCGACGACCGGCGCGTGATCTTCGAAGGGCTCCGCGAGGGCGAGCAGGACCCAGACGTGGCCGATCCGTTCCAGCGGCAGGTATTCGGCCTCCGCACCCCGATCAGTCAGTCTGGAGGCCAGTTCCTCCGAGTTCCGGGGCCGAACCGTGGTGTCGTCCAGGCCATGGATCAGCAGGCTCGGCGGCGCATCACCGCGGGCGAAGTTGATCGCCCGCGCGCGCTCGACCGGGGCCTCGCCCTCGAAGATCGGCCGGATAGTCCGGTACCGCAGCGGGTCGAAGGCATAGGGACCGGCCAGACCCACCCAGCCGTCGACCCGGCCCTCCGGAACGCCGCGAGCCGCCAGGTAGCTCGGGTCGAGCGCCAACAATGCAGCGATCTGGGCACCCGCCGAATGCCCCATCAGGACCAGGGGCTTCGATCCCCCTTTGTCGATGTTTCGGCGGACCCAGGCCACAGCCAGGGCGCCGTCCTCGACGAAGCCGGGGAAGCGGACCTCGGGATAGAGCCGGTAGTCGGGGATCACCACGGTGTAGCCGCGGCCGGCGAAGGCCTCGCCGACGAAGCGGTAGCTCTGCCGCGCGCCCCGCTTCCAGCTGCCGCCGTAGAAGAAGACGACGGTTCCCTTCGAGACCTCTCCAGCCGGGGGCCGGTAGACGTCGAGCCTCTGCCGTGCCCCGGGTCCGTAGGCGAGCCCCGGCTCGACCCGATGGTTGTCCTCCGGCACCATGGAATTGACCAGCCCCAGCGGCGAACAGGCCGGTAGGGCCAGCGCCAGCAGCGGGGCGGTCAAGATTCTCAGGGATGTCTGGAGCTTGTTCATATCCTTATCTACGGCGGAGGAGGCAAGAAGGATGAAGCCTGGCGCGCTTCGCCCTCCCGGAGAGACCCGATCCTGGCGCTGGTATCGGGAACCGGTCGGTGATTTAGGGGGATCACCCCAGGGCCTCAATCCAATAGGTGCCGAAATCCAGGTTGCCGCACCAGGCCCAGGCCACGCGCAGCGGCATGGCCCCGCAGCGAGTCGCATGCAGCTTCCGGGGTCGGTGATGGGAGAAGCTACCAGGCGAATGGCTGAGTCCCTCGGCGTTGTCGCTCAGCCACATTGCGCCGCCGCTCGGCACCAGATAGAGCTCCTCGGCCTCGATGACCGTTTCAATGTGGCGGCAGGCCGACACCTCAATCGGAACAGGCCGAGAGGGAGGCGAAGCGGCGTGCGCCAGCGCGACGACAAGCGAAGTGCTCGCGGCGGAGTCGTGCACGCCGTAGGTCCTGGCCGCAGCCACAAGAAACCGGCTCATGCCGCCAGCGTAGTCGGACCGCACGGGCTCCTCCTGCAACGCGACGATCAAGACCCCGTCTGCGCTGGCATCCTCGTCCGTTGAAATGCTAAGGCGCCTTTCCTTCGAGATCGCAAGGATCAGGTCAGAAGCGGATCAGTCATGACTTCGACCAGCGTGGGGCCGTCGGCGGTGAGGGCGGCCTGGAAGACCTCCGCGAGCTGGTCGGCGCGCTCGACCCGGATGCCGGTGCCGCCGCAGAGGGTCGCGTAGTCGGCGAAGTTCGGGTTGGCGAGCGTGGTCTGCCAGACCTTCCATTCGCCGTCGCGCTGCTCCTTGGAGATCTTGCCGAGCTCGGCGTTGTTCAGCAGCACGTGGGTGATGTCCATGCCGTACTTCACCGCGGTCGTGAACTCGGCCAGGTACTGGCCGAAGCCGCCGTCGCCGCTGATCGAGACCACCTTGCGGCCGGTGTTTGCCGCCCAGGCGCCCATCGCCGCGGGAAAGCCGAAGCCAATCGAGCCGAGGTAGCCCGACATCAGGACCGACTGTGCCCGGCATTCGAAGTAGCGCCCGAAGGAATAGGTGTTGTTGCCGACGTCGACGCTGAGAATGGCGTCGGCCGGCACCGCCTTGGCCAGGCGCTCGAACAGGATCGCCGAGTTGACGCCCTTGCCGTCGTCCTTGGCGGCGCGGGCCTCCTTCTCGCCGCGCCAGGCCTGCCAGCGCTCGGCAAGCTCGGCGCGCTGGTCCCTGCAGGCGCGGCTCGCGGGCAAGCCCTCGCGCAGCAGGGTCGCGGTCACGCCGATGTCGCCCCAGACCGGCTCGTCGACGCCGTGGAACTTGCCCAGGGCCATGCGGTCGAAATCGACCTGGATGGTCGGCTTGCGCGGCTCGATGCCGGTGTGGTGGGAGAAGGAGGCGCCGAAGACGATCAGAAGATCGGATTCGTTCATGAACCAGCTCGCCACCGGCGTGCCGCTGCGGCCCAGGACGCCGCCGCCCAGGGGATGGTCGTCGCCGATCTGGCCCTTCGCCTTGAAGGTTGTGATGACCGGACAGTTCAGCGCTTCGGCCAGCGCGGTCACCTCGGCCATGCCATCGCGCGCGCCATAGCCGACAATGATCAGCGGCCGCTCAGCCCTGGCGATGCGGGCCAGGGCGTAGTCGAGCGACTGCCTAGGCGGCGTGATCGCGGTCGGCGCGAGCCGGCCCTCGGGCCGGCCCGGGCCGGCCTTGCCGGCATCCAGCACCTGCACCTCGTCGGGCAGGATCAGGTGCGCCACGTCGCGCTCGACCAGTGCGTTCTTGGCCGCCAGCGAGGCCAGCTCGGCCGGGTCGCTGCCCGGCAATACCGTCTGGCTGAAACGGGCGACGGCTTCGAAGGCCGAGGCCAGGTCGATGTCCTGGAAGGCGCCGGGCCCCATGACCTGGGTCTGGACCTGGCCGGTCAGCGCGATGGCCGGCGCCCGGTCGACCTTGGCGTCCCAGAGCCCGGTCAGCAGATTTGTCGCACCCGGCCCGGCGATCGACAGGCAGGCCGCGGGCCGGCCCGTCACCTTGGCATAGCCGGCGCAGGCGAAGGCGGCGGCGCCCTCGTG
>JASJAL010000183.1 GCA_030067055.1 Kiloniellales bacterium
GGCCGCGGCGCCCTCGGCGATCCGGCCGAGCAGGGCGCCGACCTCGACGTTGGCGCCGGCCTCGACCACGATCTCGGACAGGACGCCGGCCTCGGCGGCGTTGACCTCGAGGGTGACCTTGTCGGTCTCGAGCTCGACCACCGGCTCGTCGAGGGCAACCGGCTCGCCGGGCTGCTTCAGCCACTGCGCGACGGTCGCCTCGCTGACCGATTCACCGAGCGTGGGGACCAGAATATCGCTTGCCATGATCGTCCTGCCTCTTTGCTCGCCGGGCCGACTATTCCGCCGCCGCCTTGGGCTTGCCCGTTCCGCCCGCCTTTTCCTGATGCTCCTTGGCCGCGGCGATCCGGTGCGTCCGCTTCTTGCCCAGGGCGAAGGCGTCGTCGATCAGGGCCTCCTGCTCTTTCTTGTGGCGCGATGCCAGGCCCGTGGCCGGCGAGGCCGCGGAGGGCCGGCCGGCGTAGCGCGGGCGCGGCGCCTTGACGCCGACGCTCTCGGCGACCTCCTCGATGAAGCTGTTGGCAAAGGCCCAGGCGCCCATGTTGCGCGGCTCTTCCTGGCACCAGACCAGGTCGCAGTGCTTGTAGGGCTTGAGCTCCGCCGCCAGGGCGTCGGCCGGGAAGGGGTAGAGCTGCTCCAGGCGCAGCAGGTGGACTTCCTTCGCGCCGCGCTTCTCGCGCTCCTCCAGAAGCTCGTAGTAGATCTTCCCGCTGCACATCACCACCTGCTTTGCGTCCTTCGGATCGCTGGGCAGCGCGTCGCAGTACATCACCCGGTGGAAGCTGGAGTCGGGGCCGAAGTCGGCGAGCGACGACACGCAGCGCTTGTGGCGCAGCAGCGATTTCGGCGTGAACACGATCAGCGGCTTGCGGAAGTCGCGGCGCAGCTGCCGGCGCAGGACGTGGAAGTAGTTGGCCGGCGTCGTGCAGTTGACCACCTGGATGTTGTCCTCGCCGCAGAGCTGAAGGTAGCGCTCGAGGCGGGCCGAGGAGTGCTCCGGCCCCTGGCCCTCGTAGCCGTGGGGCAGCAGCATCACCAGGCCGGACATCCGCAGCCACTTGTATTCGCCGGGCGCGATGAACTGGTCGATGATGATCTGGGCGCCGTTGGAGAAGTCGCCGAACTGCGCCTCCCAGAGGGTCAGGCTGCGCGGCTCGGCCAGGGAGAAGCCGTACTCGAAGCCCAGGACCGCGAGCTCGCTCAAGGGGCTGTCGACGATCTCGATCGTCGCCTGCCCCTCGTCGATGTGGTTCAGCGGCATGTAGCTGGTCTCGTCCTTCTGGTCGACCAGCTTGGCATGGCGCTGCGAGAAGGTGCCGCGGTTGCAGTCCTGACCGGATAGGCGCACCGGGTTGCCCTCGACCAGCAGGGTGCCGAAGGCCAGGGCCTCGGCGGTCGCCCAGTCGATGCCTTCGCCGGTCTCGAACATCTGCCGCTTGGCATCCAGCAGGCGGACGATCTTGGGATTGACGTTCAGATCGTCCGGCACCGTGGTCAGCGCCTTGCCGACCTGCTGCAGGACCTTGGTGGGGACGTCGGTATCGCCGCGCCGGGCGTCGTAGCCGCGCGCCTTGTCGAGGCCGCTCCAGGTGCCTTCCAGCCAGTCCGCCTTGTTGGGCTTGTAGCTGTTGGCGGCCTGGAACTCGTTCTCCAGGCGCTGATTCCACTCGGCGACCATGCCGTCGGCCTGCTCCGCGGTCAGCAGCCCTTCGCCGACCAGGCGATCGGCGTAGATCTTCCGGGCGGTCGGATGCTGGCGGATCTTCTGGTACATCAGCGGCTGGGTGAAGGCCGGCTCGTCGCCCTCGTTGTGGCCGAAGCGCCGGTAGCAGAACATGTCAATGACGACGTCTTTCTTGAAGGTCTGCCGGAACTCGGTCGCGATGCGCGCGATGTGGACCACGGCCTCCGGGTCGTCGCCGTTGACGTGGAAGATCGGCGCCTGGATCACCTTCGCGGTGTCGGAGCAGTAGGGCCCCGAGCGCGAGTTCACCGGGTTGGTCGTGAAGCCGATCTGATTGTTGACGATGAAGTGGATCGTGCCGCCGATGCGGTAGCCCTTCAATTCGGAGAGATCCAGGGTCTCGGGCACCAGGCCCTGACCCGCGAAGGCGGCGTCGCCGTGCATAAGCAGGGCCATGACCTGGGTCCGGTCGTGATCCTCGTGCTGCATCTGCTTGGCGCGCACCTTGCCGACCACCACCGGATCGACCGCTTCCAGGTGCGAGGGATTGGCGGTCAGCGAGAGGTGCACCGTGTTGCCCTCGAAGGTGCGGTCGGTCGAGGTCCCGAGGTGGTACTTGACGTCGCCGGAGCCGCCGACGTCCTCGGGATTGGCGGCGCCGCCCTGGAACTCCGAGAAGATCGCGGTGAAGGGCTTGCCCATGAAGTTGGCGAGCACGTTGAGCCGGCCGCGATGCGGCATGCCGACCACGACCTCCTTGAGCCCGAGCTGGCCGCCGCGCTTGAGGATCTGCTCCAGCGCCGGGATCATGGACTCGCCGCCGTCCAAGCCGAAGCGCTTGGTGCCGGTGTACTTCTTGTTGAGGAACTTCTCGAAGACCTCGGCGGCGGTCAGGCGCTCCAGGATGGCCCGCTTGCCCATGTCGGTGAACTGGGTCTCGTTCTGGATCGATTCGATGCGTTCCTGGATCCAGGCCTTCTGCGCCGGGTCCTGGATGTGCATGTATTCGACGCCGATCTTGCCGCAGTAGGTCTTGCGTACCGTCTCGACGATCTTGGACAGCGGGGCCGTCTCCAGACCCAGCACGTGATCGATGAAGATCGGCCGCTCCAGGTCGGCGTCGGTGAAGCCGTAGGTCTTGGGGTCGAGCTCGGGGTGCGGCACCTTGGGCGCCAGCCCGAGGGGATCGAGATCGGCCTCCAGGTGGCCGCGCACCCGGTAGGCACGGATCAGCATCAGCGCCCGGATCGAATCCAGGGTGGCGTGGCGGATCTGCTCGGCGTTGATGTCCGTCGCCCCAGGCGCGGCACTCGCCACCGCTGCAGGCGCCACGAGGCCCTGGATCAGGCCGCGGGCCTCGTCGTCGAGGTCATCGAAGAAGGCCTTCCAGTCCGGCGCCAGGCTGCCGGGGTCTTGCCGATACTGCTGAAACTGCCGGGCGATGACGGACGGATCGACGCCATTGCCAGCTTGGGGTCCGCTCTTGCTCGTCTGTGCCATGCTCCGCTTCGGCGCGACGGCCTTCGGGCCGGCGGCGCCGCCCTCGCTTTGATGATCCCCGGGACGCGCTTTGCCCCCGGGGCCGGATCAACCCTTCATCGCCGTCAACATGGTGCTTCCGAGCGTGGCCGGCGAGTCGGCGACCGCGATTCCGGCCGACTTCATCGCCTCGATCTTATCCTCCGCTCCGCCCTTGCCGCCGGAGATGATGGCACCGGCGTGGCCCATGCGCCGCCCTGGCGGCGCCGTCCGACCGGCGATGAACCCTACCATGGGCTTATTAACTTTCGATTTACTATAAAATTCCGCGGCTTCCTCCTCGGCCGAGCCGCCGATCTCGCCGATCATGATGATCCCTTCGGTCTCGTCGTCGGCCAGGAACATCTCCAGGCAGTCGATGAAGTCCGTGCCGTTGACCGGATCGCCGCCGATGCCGATGCAGGTGGTCTGGCCGAGGCCCGTCGCGGTGGTCTGGGCCACGGCCTCGTAGGTGAGCGTGCCGGAGCGCGAGACCACGCCGATCTTGCCGCGGGCGCAGATATGCCCCGGCATGATGCCGATCTTGCATTCGTCGGGCGTTATGATGCCCGGGCAGTTAGGCCCGATCAGTCGGGTCTTCGAGCCGCCGAGCGCCCGCTTGACCCGCACCATGTCGAGCACCGGGATGCCCTCGGTGATGCAGACCGTCAGCGCGATCTCGGCGTCGATGCATTCGAGGATCGCGTCGGCCGCGAAGGGCGGCGGGACGTAGATGACCGAGGCATTGGCGCCGGTCCCGGCGACCGCCGCCGCGACCGTGTCGAAGACCGGGAGGTCGAGGTGCGTGGTGCCGCCCTTGCCGGGGGTGACGCCGCCGACCATCTGGGTCCCGTAGGCGATGGCCTGCTCGGAATGGAAGGTGCCCTGCGAGCCGGTGAAGCCCTGGCAGATGACCTTGGTGTTCTTGTCGACGAGGACCGCCATCACGCTGCCTCCTTCACCGCTTTGACCACTTTTTCAGCCGCGTCGCCGAGATCGTCGGCGGAGGTGATGGCGAGGCCGGAGTCGGCCAGGATTTTCTTGCCGAGGTCGACGTTGGTGCCCTCGAGGCGGACCACCAGGGGCACCTTGAGGGCGACCTCCTTGGCGGCGGCGACCACGCCCTCGGCGATGACGTCGCAGCGCATGATGCCGCCGAAGATGTTGACCAGGATCCCCTCGACGTTGGGGTCGGAGAGGATGATCTTGAAGGCCGTGGTCACCCGCTCCTTGGTGGCGCCGCCGCCGACGTCGAGAAAGTTGGCCGGCTCGCCGCCGTAGAGCTTGATGATGTCCATGGTTGCCATGGCCAGGCCGGCGCCGTTGACCATGCAGCCGATGTTGCCGTCGAGCTTGATGTAGTTGAGCTCGTGCCGCGCGGCCTCCAGCTCCATCGGGTCTTCTTCGTCCTCGTCGCGCATGCCGGCGATGTCCTTGTGCCGGTAGAGCGCGTTGTCGTCGAAGTTCATCTTAGCATCCAGGGCGATGACCTCGCCGGCGCCGGTGACGACCAGGGGATTGACCTCGACCAGGGATGCGTCGAGCTCGGTGAAGGCCTTGTACATGGCGATCAGGAAGCGCACCGCCGACTTGACCTGGTCGCCTTTCAGCTCCAGCCCGAAGGCGATCTTGCGGGCGTGATAGGGCATCAACCCCTGGGCCGGGTCGATCGCCACCATGATGATCTTCTCGGGAGTCTTCGCGGCGACCTCCTCGATATCCATGCCGCCCTCGGTGGAGGCCATGAGAGTGATCCAGGAGCTCGCGCGGTCGACCAGGAAGCTGAGGTAGAGCTCGCGCGCGATGTCGCAGCCCTCTTCGATGTAGAGGCGCTTGACCTCCTTGCCCGCCGCCCCGGTCTGCTTGGTGACCAGGATGTGGCCCAGCATCTTGCGGGATTCTTCCTTGACCTCGTCGAGGGACTTGCAGATCCGCACGCCGCCCTTGCCGTCGGGGTCGTCCTTGAAGCGCCCGGCGCCGCGGCCGCCGGCGTGGACCTGGGACTTGACCACGTAGACCGGTCCGCCCAGCTCGCGGGCCGCGTTCTCGGCCTCTTCCGGCGTGAAGGCCGGGATGCCCCGTGGCACGGCGACGCCGAACTTCTGCAGCAGGCTCTTGGCCTGGTACTCGTGAATGTTCATGGGAAGGATTGAGCCCCGCTTGAGAGGGAGACGTTGATGGAAGAATTCATGCCCGCGGCCCCCGCGGCCGCGTCGCTCCGGTCCCTGTCTCCACTAAGACTTTGGTACTGTAGCAAGCCCGACCGCGCACGCAACCGCGCTGCCGCAGGCTTTCCGGGCAGCGGGCGACACGCGGCCACGACGGGTTTCGAGTCCAGGTCTGCCGGCGGGCCTCCCGAGCCTAGGTCTTCGTCCGGCCGCGGGCGGTCGAGGCCGGCTTGGCCTTGCGCGGCGCCGGTTTCTTGGAGGCTGCCGGCTTGGCCGGGGCCTTGGCGGCGGCGCTCAACTTCTTGCACGCCTCGACCAGGCCTTTGACCGCGTTCACCGACTTGTCGAGCATCTTCTTCTCGGCGGCGCTCAGCTTCAGCTCGACCACCCGCTCGACGCCCTTGGCGCCGATCACCACGGGCGCGCCGACATAGAGGTTCTTCACCCCGTATTCGCCCTTCATGTAGGCGGCGCAAGGCAAGACGCGCTTTTTGTCCTTGAGATAGGACTCGGCCATGGCAATCGCCGAGGCGGCCGGCGCATAGAAGGCCGAGCCGGTCTTCATCAGGCCGACGATCTCGGCGCCGCCGTCGCGGGTCCGCTGGACGATCTCGTTGACCCGCTTCTGGGTGATCCAGCCCATCTTGACCAGGTCCGGCAGCGGGATGCCGGCGACCGTCGAATAGCGCACCATGGGCACCATGGTGTCGCCGTGGCCGCCGAGCACGAAGGCGGAGACGTCTTCCTGGCTGACGTTCATCTCCTGGGCCAGGAAGTGGCGGAAGCGCGCCGAGTCGAGCACGCCGGCCATGCCGACCACCATGTTGGCCGGCAGGCCGCTGGCCTGCTGCAGGACCCAGACCATGGCGTCCAGCGGGTTGGTGATGCAGATGACGAAGGCCTTGGGGCAGTTCTTCTTGATGCCCTCGCCGACCGCCTGCATGACCTTGGTGTTGATGCCGAGCAGGTCGTCGCGGCTCATGCCCGGCTTGCGCGGCACGCCGGCGGTCACGATGACCACGTCGGCGCCCTTGATCGCGCTGTACTTGGAGGCGCCGGCGAGCTTGGCGTCGTAGCCTTCGACCGGACCGGTCTGCGCCAGGTCGAGCGCCTTGCCCTGCGGCATGCCGTCGACGATATCGAAGAGGACGACGTCGCCCAAGTCCTTGAGACCGGCGAGCAGCGCCAAGGTGCCGCCGATCTGCCCCGCGCCGATCAGCGCGATCTTGTTCCGTGCCATGATGCCTGTTCCCCGCAACTGAGTGCCGGCGGCATCGGCGTCGAGGCGTCGCGCCGCGGCTCGTAAAGTGAGACCCGGCCGGAAAGGCGGCCGGACCGCGCGGTTACTAGCGCGAAACGAAGGTGCGAGCAAGACGAGGCGGTGCCCTGCTCAGCGCGATACACCTTCTTCTTCTGCCAAGGCATCGTAGCGGCGCAGCACCGCCTGCCACTCATCGCGGATCAAGCCTGTCATAACGGCGCGGCGTCGGCGCAGGAGCCAGGCGCGGATTGGTCCCCGCGTGCGCAGCCTGCGCGAGACCTCGGCGCAGAGCCAATCCGGATCGAAGCCGGTCCAGACGCCGGCGACCGAGTAAAGGTTGCGGTAAATCACCGGCGCGACCTCCTCGGCCAGGATCCGCTCCAAGGCGTCCCGGTCGTAGCCGCTTTCGTGCAGCACCCTCGCGATGCGGTCGAGATCGCGGTCCTGCAGCTCGGTGTCGAGCCAGAGCTCCGACAACGCGATCCAGACCGGCCGCCGACCTCGGATCTCGGCGTCGGTCAGCACGGGCTCTGTCCAGGGCGTGGATTCATGAACCTGAACCGGCAAAGCCGCCCCGAAGAATGTCTGGAGTTGCAGGAGAATCAGACGTGCTCTAGGGCCAATCGACATTCAGAATTCACAGATCTGGATTTATGTGATTCATAGATCTCCAGCTTTTGCGAGTTGGAGGTCGATAGATGTCGAAGCGATACGAACTGACCGAGGCGCAGTGGCAGCGCATTGAAGGTCTTTTGCCTGGTAAGGCGGGCGATCCGGGCCGCACGGCGGCGGACAACCGGCTCTTTGTCAATGGTGCCTTGTGGGTCTTGCGCTCCGGTGCGCACTGGCATGACCTGCCGGCACGCTACGGCAAGTGGAAGAGCGCCCATAAGCGCTTCACGCGCTGGGCCAAGGCGGGCGTGTGGGAGCGTGTCTTCGCCTCACTGATCAAGGACCCCGACAACGAATATCTCATGCTCGACACCACCTTGGTCCGCGCCCATCAGCAGGCCGCGACCGGAAAAGGGGGGACCAGAACCAGGCTCTGGGGCGCTCCAGAGGGGGATTGACCACCAAGATCCATATGCTCAGCGATGCCCTCGGCAGGCCTTTGCGCTTCATCCTAACGGCCGGTCAGGTGCACGACAGCGTCACCGCAGCCAGCTTGCTCGACGGCTTCCATGCGGGCGGCGTCATCGCTGACAAAGCTTATGACAACAACGCTCTGCGCCAAGTCATCGCAGAGGCCGGCATGACCGCCGTCATCCCTTCCAAGCGGGATCGCAAGGTCCAGATCCCTCACGACACCCTCGCCTACAAGATGCGTAACCGCATCGAGCGCTGCTTCAACAAGCTCAAGCACTTCCGACGCATCGCAACCCGATACGACCGACGCGCTGAAAACTTCCTCGCCTTCATACTCCTCGCTAGCGCTATCTTATGGATGCGATGAATGTCGATTCAGCCTAGCGCACTTCGCGCTCAGACCGGGAAGCCCTTGGCCTTGGCAGCCAGGCCGTCGTAGGCCTCCAGGAGCCGGCCGCGCCAGGCGTAGACCGGGTCCTCTGCGGCGATAAGGGCGACCGGACTGACCGCCCGGGCCCACTGGAAGGCACCGAACACGATGAAATCGGCAAAGCTGGGCGTCGCGCCGCCCAGATAGGGCTGCAGCGCCACCGTGTCGCGCAGCGGTGCCAAAGCCTTGCCCAGGTGGCCGAGCTTCTCCTCGCGGTCGCCGGCGAAGGCCTCCAGGGTCGTTCCGAAGCGGGCCTCGCGGCTCTCCCGGAAATAGGGCTTGTCCTTCTCGTGCAAGGCCTCGAAGAGCTCCTGCAGGATGACCGGAAGCACTGCCGGATGCAGGCTCCGCTGCGTCCAGTGCCGGATCAACTGGGCATGGGCGCGCGCCTGCGGGCCCTCGAAGAGCGCGGGCCGGCCGGGATAGGCCTGATCGAGGTAGTCGGCGATCTGCCAGGAGTCGTGCACCACCCGGTCGCCGTCGCGCAGGACCGGAACCTGGCCCTGCCCGCTTGCCTCGATGGCGCCCTTTTCGGTGAAGCGCCAGGGCAGGGTCTCGACCGCTAAGCCCTTGTGCGCCAGGGCCATCCGGACCCGCCAGCAGTACGGGCTGAAGCGGCAGTCGTCGTCCTGACCGGCGAGATCGTAAAGCTGGATCGTCACGACGACACCTCCCGGCCCCTCAGGGGGCCGCGGCAGGCGGCTCCTCACTCCAGGGCTCGCCTTGTTTAGCCGATGCCGGGATGCCGGTGAAGAAAAACTCGCGCGGTGGCCGACGCTCCCCCTTGACTGCCAGCCACCGCGCGAGGCGAGAAGACCTTAATCCTTGCTCAGACCCTGGAAAGCCAGTCGACGGCCACGAAGATCACCTCTAGGGCCAGGGCAATGCCGAGGCCAATGTGGACGCCCGCGGCACCCTGCTCATCACGAAGAAATGCCTGTGCCGAATTTCTCATCCTTCCACACCTCTGTATCGATTGGCTTTAACGGAAGAGAAAGATAAGTATAAAATTTCTAAAGGTCAACAAAAAATGAAGGTAAAGCCAAATAAAATCCAAAATAATTAACAATAAATCTTCGAGGATTACTGAATTACTTAGATTTCAGGCGGCCTGACCGCCTCCGGGTCTGGGGAAATACTCGGCCAGGAACTCGCCGAAGCAGCGGCAGACGTCCATGGAGGTGAAAACCCCGGCCAGGCGGCCCTTGCGGGTCACGATGGCCGAGCCGATGTGCCGCTCGGCCATGGTCAGCAGCACCTCCTCGATCGGCTCTTCAAGGTCGACGATGTAGGCGTCGGCGACGTAGGCGTCGCGCACCGTGAGCTCCGCCGTGTCGCCGTCCCGGCCCAAGGCGGCCACGATGTCGCGATCCGATATCACCCCGACCAAGCCGTGCGACTCGGTCACCGGCAGATGGCGGAAGTCGTGCGACCGCATGAGTTCCTGGGCCCGTTCCAGCGGGGCATCCGCTTCCACAGAATGCGGGAAAGGGGTCATGGCGGACTTCAGGGTCGGCAACTTCATCGCTCGTCTCCGTTCTCAATAGGCGCTGGCACCGCTGTCGACCGGGATCACGGCGCCGTTGACCAGGCTCGCCTCGTCCGAGGCCAGGAAGCAGGCGACCTGGGCCACCTCGAAGGGCCGGCCGGTGCGGATCGGCCGGGACGGATCGGTGCCGTCGTCGTCGCCGGTCATGCCCATGGCCCTTGTCCGTTCGGTCAAGACCGCCCCGGGCGCGATCGCGTTGACCCTGATCCTGAGCGGCGCGCACTGCTTGGCCAGGGCCCGGGTCAGGGTCAGCACGCCGCCCTTGGCCGAGGTGTAGGCGTCGGCGCCGCTGGTACCCTTCATCGCCCGGATCGAGGTCGAGTTGATGACCGCGCCGGTCCCGGTGATCCCATCGGAGCCGGCAACGCAGGCCGCGATCCGCGGGATCGCGAAGCGGCAGCAAAGGATGCTGCCATAAAGATCGACACCGATGGTGCGCCAGAACTCGTCCAGCGGTATGTCCAGGACGCTGCCGTCGACCGTCGTCGCACCGCCGGCGTTGTTGTAGAGGATCTCCAGCCCGCCGAATCGCTCGACAACCTGGGCCACGGCGTCCTCGACCGCCTCCGGCCGGGTGATATCGGTCTCGAGGAAGATGGCTTCGCCTCCGCCGGCGCAAACCTCGGCCGCGACCCTCTTGCCGCCCTCGGCGTTGACGTCGAGGAGCGCCACCTTGGCCCCGGCCTCGGCGAAGATCCCGGCCGCCGCCGCGCCGATTCCCGCGGCCCCGCCGGTGATGATCGCACGCCGTCCTGCTAGCTTGCCCACGGCGTCCCCTCTATGCATCGTCCTCGTGGCCGATGAAGGGTAGTCCCTGCGGCCGGGGATTTGTAGGCGGAAATGCGGTCTGGCCGGATACTTCGGCTCAACATCGGCGGCGCCGAGTCCTTGCGGTCCAAGATTGAGAACTTGTTATCCTTGACCGGACTAGAGAATTTCTATCCACTGGCGCGGCCACAAGACAAATTTCGTCAAGCGTGCCCTTCTCCTGGTTCAGCCGGCCGGCGTTCTGAGTGCGCTTCCTTATCAACCGTGTTCTCCGGGAGCGAGTCCCGCCATGGCGGATCGTTTCACCCAGGTCGACTCACCCGACGCGCACCTCGAACGCAGGCGCGCCATTCTGAAGCGGTATCCCGCCGTCAAGGCGCTGATGGGCGCCAATCCCGCGACTGCCGGATTTATTCTGTTGCTGGTCGGGCTTCAGATTGCGATCGCCGCCGGCTTGAGCGCCCTCGACGCGCACTGGCTCCTGGTCGTCCTGCTGGCCTATGTCGTCGGCGCCGTTCCCAACCATGCGCTGTACGCGCTGATCCACGAGTGCACGCACAACCTGTTGTTCAAGCGGCATTGGCCCAACCAGGTCTTCGGCATCGTCTGCGACTTCGCCCTGGTGGTGCCCGGTGCCATGGCCTTCCGCAAGTACCATCTGCTGCACCACAAGCACCTGGGGGTCGA
>JASJAL010000184.1 GCA_030067055.1 Kiloniellales bacterium
TGCATGGCCTCGACGGTCTCGATGAAGGAGTACTGCAAGAAGCCGAACTGATCGAAGGTCCGCCACATCAAGCCTTGCAGGATTCCCGAGACCCACATCGCCGTGATGTAGAGCACGATGCCGATGGTCGCGATCCAGAAGTGGTAACTGACCAGCCGCTCGGAGTAGAGCTGAGCCCGGCGCCACAAGGCCGGCACCAGGTAGTAGACCGCGCCGAAGGACACGAAGGCGACCCAACCCAGGGCGCCGGAATGCACGTGGCCGACGGTCCAGTCGGTGTAGTGCGACAGGGCGTTGACCTGCTTGATCGACATCACCGGGCCCTCGAAGGTGCTCATGCCGTAGAAGGCGACCGAGGTGACCAGGAAGCGCAGCACCGGATCGGTACGCAGTTTGTCCCAGGCTCCCGACAGGGTCATGATGCCGTTGATCATGCCGCCCCAGGACGGCATCCACAGCATCACCGAGAAGACCATGCCCAGAGTCTGTGACCAGTCCGGCAGTGCGGTGTAGTGCAGGTGGTGCGGGCCGGCCCAGATATAGAGAAAGATCAGCGACCAGAAGTGGATGATCGACAGGCGGTAGGAATAGACCGGCCGGTTCGCCTGCTTGGGGATGAAGTAGTACATGATCCCCAGGAAGCCGGCGGTCAGGAAGAAGCCGACCGCGTTATGACCGTACCACCATTGAGTCAGCGCATCCTGCACGCCGGAAAACAGAGAGTAGCTCTTGGCACCGGTCCAAGAGACAGGGACCGCCAGATTGTTGACGATGTGCAGCATCGCGATGGTGACGATGAAGGCCAGGTAGAACCAGTTGGCCACGTAGATGTGCGGTTCCTTGCGCTTCATCAGGGTGCCGACGAAGGCGACGAGGTAGACGACCCAGACCATTGTGAGCCAGAGGTCGACGTACCACTCCGGCTCGGCGTATTCGCGGCCCTGGGTCACCCCGGCGAGGTAGCCGAGCGCGGCCATGACGATGAAGGCCTGGTAGCCGAAGAAAATGAAAAGCCCGACCGCCTCGCCGCCGAAGAGGCTGGCCCTCGAGGTGCGCTGCACGACGTAGAGCGAGGTGCCGAGGAGCGCGTTGCCGCCGAAGGCGAAGATTGCCGCCGAGGTATGAACCGGCCGCAGGCGCCCGAAGGTGGTCCATTCGAGTCCGAAGTTCAGCGCCGGATAGGCAAGCTGGAAGGCGATGAGGACGCCCATGAAGAAGGCGGCCACGCCCCAGAACACGGTGGCAATCACGAAGTAGCGAATAACCCGTTCATTGTATGCGACGGCTTCCGTTCGCTCAGCGGCAGCGTCAGCCGCAGCGACTTCGGCAACGGACATGGTGCCCCCTTCCCATCCTCTGTCGGTCGAAACCAGACCATAAGAAACCACAACACGACAAACCCGGCCACCGACTCCTGGCCGCGCCGTGCGTTCGCAGTTGCAGCATAAGTACAATTATCGAGCTTTGACTCAAATCAATTCGCCTGCTCTTGCGATTGCCTAGCTTGCGCGCCAAGCTATGCGCGGCGCTTGCCAGCATACGCCGCGACCAGCGGGAGGAATGAGCCGATGACCGAAGCAGTTCCCGTATTTTCGACCCCTTCGCCCAAAATCCGGCGGGTCGGGTTGGACCGGCCTTGGGCCTGGCTGGCCGCAGGCTGGAAGGATCTGCGCCAGGCGCCAGCGGTCAGCTTGGGTTACGGCTTAGTGTTTGCCCTGGCCGGGTTCATCATCCTGGCCTTGGTCTGGGCGTCCGGGATATCGGCTGAGAGCTACGGCGGCTTCTTCGTCACCTTGCCGCTCACGGCCGGGTTCATGCTGGTCGGCCCGATCATGGCGGTCGGTCTCTACGAGATCAGCAACCGCCTGGCCAAGGGCGAGCCGGTGTCCCTGGGCATCGCGATGACTGCGGTTCGGCGGAATCCGGCGCAGATCGGCCTCATGGGACTGGCCCTGATGCTGTTCCTGCTGTTCTGGATCCGACTGGCGACCCTGATCTTCGCTCTGTTCTTTTCCGGCAACCCGCCGGATCCGGACAACCTGATCATGGACGTCTTCTTCTCCGCCGAGGCCGTCCCCTTCCTGATTGTAGGCGTCACCATCGGAGCGATCCTGGCGGCCCTGGTCTTCGCGATCTCGGCGGTGTCGATCCCCATGCTGCTCGACCGCAATGTCAACGTGATCCTGGCGATTGCGACCAGCATGGCCGCGGTGCGCCACAACCTGGCGCCGATGGCGGTCTGGGCGGCACTGATCGTGCTTTTCACGGGGGCGGGCCTGGTCACAGCCTATCTCGGCCTCGTGATCGCCTTGCCCCTGATCGGCCACGCGACCTGGCACGCCTATCGGGACCTGGTGGAACAGGGCGACTGACCGAAGCCAGCCACGCAGACAAATCGGTCTGTGATCTTCGAAACTAGCTCGCGCGCCAGAGTTCGGCGGCCTTGAAGGCCTGCGCGGCCTTGCGCGCCTCGGCCTTGCCCTCGACCGTCGGCCGATAGGCCATGTCGACGATCAGGATGTGGTGGGTCAGCCAGTTCTTCAGGTAATCCAGCAGCGCTTCGTTGATCTCGGGCGCGACCGACTCCGGGTCCGCCTCGAAGCGCCTTGCCAGCGCCTGGATCTGCGACGTGAAGTCCTGGTGCTCGACCTTGTGCTCCGGCAGCTCCGCGAATCCGCAGGCCTTCAAGACATGTTCTTCCCGGGCGAAGTGGAATTCGGCGTAGCGCATCAGTGCGAAGATGCATTGCCGCAGGGCGCCGGCTTGGCCCGCTTTGCCCGCGTTGTCCGCCAACTGGTTGATGACGCGCACCAGCGTCTTGTGGTCGTCGTCGAACTCGGCCAGTCCGACGCTCATCTCGGGTGTCCACTCCATGAATGCCACGGCCGCGCCCTCCAGACTCGATCTCGGGAACCTGGCGCGAGTTTCGCGCAAAAGGCCCGAACACGCGTTGACTCAAATCAATTGGCAGGCGCGGCGATGGCAGCTCGTGGCGGCTTCGAGTAGGCTGGCGCGCCAAGCTCGGGAGGTAGGAGATGACGGAAGCGAAGCAGGCACCCCTCAGGGTCGCTGTCGGCGGCTTTGGCGCGATCGGCAGGCAGGTGGCACGGGCCCTGGACCGCGGAATTCCAGGGCTGCAGCTGGTGGCCGTGTCGGCCCGCAACCGGGAGGCCGCGGCGCAGCGGCTGACCGGCTTCGAACAGCCGGTTCCGGTGGTGGCGCTGGATCGGCTCGCGGAGCTGGCCGAGGTCGTCGTCGAGTGCGTGCCTGCCGCCGCCTTCCCGGAGTTGGCGGAACCGGTGGTCGCCGCCGGTCGCAAGCTGGTCACGGTCAGCTGCGGCGTGCTCCTGCGCCGCTGGGACCTGGTCGAGGCGGCCGGGGACAGCGGCGCCCAGATCATCGTGCCGAGCGGTGCCCTGCTCGGACTGGACGCGGTGCGTGCCGCCGCCGAGGGCGAGATCCATTCGGTGCGCATGGTGACCCGCAAGCCACCGGTCTCGCTGGCCGGCGCGCCCTATCTCGAAGAGCAGGGGATCGAGTTGGAGGGCCTGACCGAGCCGCGCCGGATCTTCCAAGGCACCGCGCGCGAGGGGGCGCTGGGCTTTCCGGCCAACGTCAACGTGGCGGCGGCGCTCAGCCTGGCCGGGATCGGCCCGGATCGCACCGAGTTGGAGATCTGGGCCGATCCGGAGTTGACCCGCAACACCCATCGAATCCAGGTCGAGTCCGACAGCGCCCGTTTCGAGATGCAGATCGAGAACCTGCCAAGCGATGAAAACCCGCGCACGGGCAAGATCACGGCCTTGAGCGTGATCGCCACTTTGCGCGGCCTGACGGCGCCCCTGCGGGTCGGTGCGTGACTAACGATAGCTCTGGCCGCGAGCCTCGCCGCTGAACTGAGCCTCCGGTCCTTCGGATAACGCGTGGGAACGACCGCTATCCGGCGACTTCACGCGCGTCAGGTTTCGCGGAGCGGCGAGACCTCCGCGCCGCTGCCGCGCAGCGGCAGCTGCCAGCCGGCGCGCTGGTGGCGCCAGAGGGTGTAGGCGGCGAGCAGCAGCAGGGCGCCGGCCAGGATCGGGCGGACCACTCCCTCCATCAGGAAAAGCGGCAGCACGATGGCGAGGCAGAATGCCGGGAAGTAGAACAAGGTCCAGCGCGCCTCGTGGCGCCGTGCCTGATACCAAGGGAAGGCCGCCGAGAACACCGAGATGACCAGGAAGAACAGGGCCCAGGGCCGGGTCACGAAGAGCGTGAGGTCATCGGAGATCGCCAGCGCCCGGGACAGGTTGAGCTCCGCCACGTGGCCCAGGACCACGCCCAGAATCATCGGCGCCAGCGGGAAGCCCAAAGTCTTCAGGACGTAGCCGAGTACGCCGAAGATGAACAGGGTCCAGATGTCGAAGCTGACGTTGTTCAGCGCGAAGACGCCAATCGCGCAGTACAGCAGGATCACCGAGGCAAGGGTGTACATCGGCACCCGCACGACCAGCAGGAAAGCGCGCAGGCAGACCGCCTGCATGGCGATCATGATGAAATGCGCCAGGAAGAAGGCGACGAAGATCGCGTAGGCGAGCTGTGGGTTGTCGGAGATGAAGGTCGGGCTGGGCTGGACGTTGTGGATCAGGAGCGCGCCCAGCATGACCGCGGTGACCACGTCGCCGGGGATGCCCAGGGCCATCATCGTGATCAGGGCACCGCCAGCGGTCGCATTGTTGGAGGACTCCGGC
Organism: Kiloniellales bacterium; assembly: GCA_030067055.1. The sequence goes on from JASJAL010000184.1 coordinate 4,731, forward strand.
GCGATGATGCCTTCCGGCGTGCCGCTGCCGAAGGCCTCGGGATTTCGCGAGGCCTTCTTGGCCTGGTCGTAGGCCAGGATGTTCGAGATCGAGCCGCCGGCCGCCGGCAGGATGCCGGTGAAGGTGCCGATCAGGGCCGAGCGGATCAGCTGCGCCCAATGCCGTAGGATCTGACGGATCGCCTTGAGGTGCTCGACCCGCACGGCCTGGGCGCTCTTCTCCATGAGGGGCCGGCGTGCCGCCGCCACGTCGCGTACGTCGCTCAGGAGCTGACTGAAGGCGAAGAGTCCGACCAGCACCGGCAGGAAGGCGAAGCCCTGCCTGAGGGCGTCGACGCCGAAGTCGAAGCGGGCGACGCCGTTGACCTCGTCCTCGCCGATGGTCGCAACCAGGAGACCGAGCAGGCCTGCGATCACGCCCTTGACCAGGTTCTCGCCGGACAGGCTGGCGGTGATGGTCAGGGCGAAGAGCACCAGGGCGAAATAATCCCAGGGCCCGAATTCCAGGCCGATACGGGCCAGCTGCGGGGCCAGGGCGACCAGCAGGCAGGCGCTGAGGATGCCGCCGAAAAAGGACGACCAGATGCCGATGCCAAGCGCCAGGCCCGGCCGGCCACCTCGGGCCATGGGAAAGCCGTCGAAGGTCGTCGCGACCGAGGAGGGGGTACCGGGAATCCCGGTCAGCATGCCCGACATCAGGCCGCCGGACAGGCCGCCAACGAAGACCCCGATCATGGTCGCCAGGCCCTCGACCGCGCTCAGTCCAAAGGTGAAGGGCAGGGTGAGGACCACGGCCATGGTGATGGTGAAGCCCGGGATCGACCCGGCGATCAGGCCGGCCGAGACCCCCAGGAACATCAGCATCAGGTTGCCGAGGGAGAAGACCTCCGCGAAGGCGCCGCTCAGATTCTCGATCAGCATGCCCTCGGCCCCGGCCTACTGCAGGTTCAGGATGATGCCGCCGGGCAGGAAGACGCCGAGCGCATAGGTGAAGATCGCCCACATCGCACCGACCGAGATCACCGCGATGCCGAGGTGCAACGGCAGTTGCGCCAGCTTTCCGCCGCCCAGGATCGTGAGCATCAGCAGGACGAAGAGGATCCCGCCCAGGAGCATGCCGAGGACCGGGAGGCTGACCAGGAAGCCAAGGAAAAGGGCGTAGCAGATCAGCGGGTTGCGATAGCGTTGCAGCCAGTCGAGGAGCCCGCCGCCCGCGCCGGCCGCCGGTGGCCGGCGCAACGCCTGGGTCAGCAGCAGCAGCGAGAAGACGCTGAGCGCCCCCAGGATGATCTGCGGCCAGACCGAGGACTGCAGGGTCCCGTAGTTCGTTTCTTCGATATCGAAGCTGGCGGCGATGAAGACGCCGCAGAACAGCAGCAGGAAGACCGCCGAGACGGAATCGCGATTGATGCGAGGCTGCATGACTCGAGCCCAAGACTCTGGATGCCAAAGGGTTCGGGGCGGCAAGACCGCTCTGGGCCGCCGCCCCGAGTGCGAAGGGACGTGGGCCTCAGCCCCCCTTGTACATGCCGACCTCAGTCGCGATGCGCTTCCAGGTCGTGAAGGTTTCCTCGAAGTAGCCGCGGTACTCGGCGGGCCCCAGATGGTTGATGCTGGTCCCCTTGGCGGTCATGGCCTTCACCACCTCCGGATCCTCGGCCGCCTTCTTGAGCAACGCGGCGTAGTGGTCGATGACCGCCTGCGGCGTGCCCTTGGGCAACACGACCCCGCGGTCGGTGCCGTAGATCAGATCGTAGCCCTGCTCCTTGGCCGTCTTGACGTCAGCGATCTCCTGGTTCCGCTCGGCGGTGGTGATGCCGAGGGCCTTGAGCTCTCCGGTCGCGATGTACTTCTTGGCCGAGGCCAGGTTGATCTCGCCGAGCTCGATGTTCTTGGCCAAGAGCGCGGTCATGCGCTGGCGCGTGCCGTCGTAGGAAACGTGCTTGAACTTCACCCCGGCCGCGTCCTCGAGCAGCAGGAAGACGAAGTGGCTGGTCGAGCCCAAGGTGCCGCCGGCGATGATCTCGCCGGGCTTCTTCTTGGCGGCCGCCACCAGCTCGCCCAGGTCGTTGTAAGGCACGTCGGGATTGGCGCCGAAGATGGCCGGCGTGCGGGTCAGCAGCGAGACCGGCTCGAAGGCGTCCCAGGTGAAGTCGACCCGGCCGCTGAGATAGCTGGTCAGCGCGCTCTGATGGATCGCGAAAAGCGTGCAGCCGTCGGCTTTGGCCGCCTTGGCTTCCTTGGCGCCCTTGTTGCCGCCCTGGCCGCTGATGTTGACGACCTGAAGCTGCGGCTTGGCACCCTGCTTGTTCACGGATTCGACGAAGGTCCGGAAGATCACGTCGGTGCCACCGCCCGCACCCCAGGGCACGATCAGCTTGGCAGTCCGGCAGGGAATATCGGCCGCCTGGGCGCTGGTTCCGGAAACCGCCAGCGCCAGGACCGCAAAGGCGGCACCGGCCATCCAAAAACTCGCTCTGAACATCTTTCCTCCCATGCGTAAAGCCCTTCCTCAGGTCTCCCGGGTTCGAGGGACCAGCGAGCAGGGCCTTTGTTACTGATCGATTATAGGCAGATCGTGAGGGCTGCGGCCAGAGAGCGGCCGATTTGGATCCCGCGTTTGCCCTTCTAGAGGGCGATAAGGTCGTCGAGATGGCGCGGCAGGTCCTGGGCCGGCACCTTGGTCAGATCCTTTGGAAGCTCGCCCGCGACTTGCGCCGCGGCAGCCTGGCCCAGCGCGGCGCGAAGCTCGCCGAGGGCCTTGGCCGGGGCGACCAGGATCAGGCGGTCGAAGGCCTTCTGTGCGGCGGCGCGATCCAAGCGTGCCGCCAGGGCCTTGAGGAAGTCCTGTTTCTGCTGTTCGTGCCAGTCGACGCGGGGCGCCATGGCGTGCCGTCCCGGCCCCATGCGGTCGTGCACTCGGCCCGGACGATCGCTCCCGATTTCCCGCGTCGCCGAATGGCTTCCCTGAATCTCGCCGTCGCTCAGCGGCGCCATGCCCAAGCCGGGACCGCAGTTCTCGAAGAACCGCGCCCTCGCGCCGTCTGCGACAACGATCCAGGTTCGGGCCGCTTTCATCGCAGCCTCCTGAGTTCCAGAGGGTTCTTTTGCGGCAGGGTAGGCACGCGGTCCTTCTGTTACCTTGATCTGGGTCAGGAGGACGAGCGTGCTAGGCCGCCGCGTGCCCGGCTTCCGGCGCCGGCGGGATCTTGGGCAGCTCGTCGCCCGAGAGAGTCTCTTTCTCCAGGAGGCGCTGGGCGGTCTGGTCCAGCAGCTTCCGATGGCGCTCAAGGACCTTTGTGGCCACCCCGAAGGCGTCGTCCAGCAAGCCTCTAACCGCGCAATCGATCTCTCGCGCGGTTTCCTGGCTGTGCGTGGCGCCCCGGGTCAGGCCTGGCAGGCCGCGCTGGAGGTTGTCCAGGAACTGCGGCGTTTCCTCGGCGTAGACCGCCTGTCCCAGCGTCGCATCCATGCCATAGCGCATGACCATGGATCGCGCCACCTCGGTGGCTCGGTTCAGGTCGTCGGCGGCCCCGGTGGAAAGTTCGCCGAAGACGAGCATCTCTGCGGCGCGACCGCCCAGCAGGACCGCCATCTTGTTCTCCAGCTCCGGCCGGGTCATGAGATAGCGATCCTCGGTCGGCCGCTGGATGGTGTAGCCCAGCGCGCCGATGCCGCGTGGGATGATCGAGATCTTGTGGACCTCGTCGCTACCGGGCAGGGCCATGGCGACCAGGGCGTGGCCGGTCTCGTGGTAGGCGACGATCTTCCGCTCCCGGGGATTGAGCAGGCGGTTCTTCTTCTCCAGGCCGGCGACGATCCGCTCGATGGCGCGCACGACGTCGTCCATGGTCACGGCCTCGCCGCCGCGGCGGGTCGCCAGGATGGCGGACTCGTTGACCAGGTTGGCCAGGTCGGCGCCGCTGAAGCCGGCAGTGAAGTCGGCGATCTTCTCGGCATCTATGTTGGCGTCCAGCCGGACCTTGCGCAGGTGCACCGCAAGGATCGCGACCCGGCCGAGCTTGTCGGGCCGGTCGACCAGGATCTGCCGGTCGAAGCGGCCCGGCCGCAGCAGGGCAGTGTCCAGGATCTCCGGCCTGTTGGTGGCCGACAACAGCACCACGCCGGAGGAGGGGTCGAAGCCGTCCAGCTCGGCGAGCAGCTGGTTCAGGGTCTGCTCCTTCTCGTCGCTGCCGCCGCCGACCGGCGACAGGCCCCGGGCCCGGCCCAGTGCGTCGAGCTCGTCGATGAAGATGATGCAGGGCGCCGACTTCCGGGCTTGCTCGAAGAGGTCGCGGACCCGGGCGGCGCCGACGCCGACGAACATTTCGACGAACTCGGACCCGCTGATCGAGAAGAAGGGCACGCCGGCCTCGCCGGCCACTGCCCGCGCGAGCAGGGTCTTGCCGCAGCCGGGCGGACCGACCAGCAGGACGCCCTTTGGAATGCGTGCGCCGAGCCGGCCCCAGGCCTCGGGCTCCTGGAGGAAACGGACGACTTCCTGAAGCTCTTCCTTGGCTTCATCGACCCCGGCCACGTCCGAGAAGGTGACGCCGACCTGCTTCTCCATGTAGATCTTGGCCTTGCTGCGGCCGATCGACAGGAAGCCGCCCATGCCCTGCTTCTCGGCCATGCGCCGAAAGATGTAGAGCCAGGCCACGACGAAGATCAGGACCGGGATGGTCCAGGACAGCAGGGTGGCGAGGAAGGTGTTCTTGACGACGCCGGTGAAGGTGACCCCGGTGCCCTCGAGGTCGCGGGCCAAATCGCTGTCGACCCTGACCGTGTAGATCTGGTCCCGGCCGTCGGGCAGGGGACTGTGCAGCCGGCCGCGGATGTGGTCCTCGGCGATCGAGATCTCGGCTACCTTCCCCTCGCGCAGCAGATCCTGAAACTTGCTGTAAGGGACGGTCTCGACCTGCTGCAGGTCCGCCAGCCAGTGCTGCAGCAGAACCACCGCCATGAAGGCGATCACGAAGTACCAGAAGTTGAAGTGTTCCTTGCGTTCCACGGTGCTTACCCAGCCCTGGTGCCTAGCCGTGGAAGGTCCGATCCGTCGGCGGCAGGGGCTTGCAGTAGCTGAGGCCAGAGAGCTTGTGGCCTTCGGACTCCAGGGCATCGTGAAGCCCGCTGGGGAAGAGCTCGACGCTGGCTGCAGGCATGATGACATGGAGGGCGCGGCAGTTGTTGCCGCGGGCCAGGCTCTCGATCGCTGCGATCAGCGCTTGCTCGACCTGCCGTCGCCCCGAGGCGAAGTAGTCGTGGGCGATCAGGTTCTTGACCAGCAGGGTGCGGCCCTGAAGTGGATCCCTGTCGAAGCTGTAGACCGCCAGTCCGAGGATGCAGACCCCGAGCTTCTCGGCGACCAGGATGCCGTTCGGCTCCGGGTGTCCCTGGGCCAAATGGCTTTCGGCGAAGTCCTGCCACGCGCTGGCGGTCATGCTGGGCGCCGTCAGATGCACCAGTGGGAAGCACTGCGCCACCCGCTCGCTCTCCAACGCTTGGATCTTAAGGTTTGGCATGGATGAGCCGTGTCCTTATTCAGCCTGCGGCAGGCTAGGGTCCGCAGGCCGACAGCGGCATTGACATAGGTCAACGTGCTCGAGGCACAGAGCCCGGACCGGTCTGCCCGAATCGGCCCTCCGCCTTGGTTAACCGGCCCGCTGCCCGGGTTTCAGCCATGGCTTGCAGAGGACGGGCTTCCTCGCCAAACTGCGGGAGGTCTGGGGGAGCAAGGCATGGAGCATACAAAACAGTCGCCTTTCGATGTCCGGAACCGGCGCTTGGCGGAAGCGAAGAGCCGCTCGGAGCCGTCGACATCGCCCTGCGCGGCCTGCAGCGTCAGGCATCTGACCGTCTGCGCCGCCTTGGAAGGCGATGAGCTTCAACAGCTGGCCGACATCGTCCACAACGTCGAGCTGGAGGCGGGTCAGCCGCTGTTCGACGAGGGCGAGCGGGCGGACTACGTCTTCAACGTGACCGCGGGCTGCGTGAAGGTCTACAAGTTGCTGCCGGATGGGCGGCGGCAGGTGACCGGATTCCTATTCGCCGGCGACTTCCTCGGGCTCGCCAATCAGGACACCTATGCCTTCAGCGCCGAAGCGGTTTCGCCGGCCACCCTTTGCCGCTTCCAGCGCGGCAAGCTGGAAGCTGCAATGGAGCGCTTTCCCCAACTGGAGAAGCGGCTTTTGGGCGTGGCCAGCCACGAACTCGCCGTCGCCCAGGAACAGATGCTGCTTCTGGGTCGCAAGACCGCCAAGGAACGCCTCGCCTCTTTCCTGATCAAGCTGTCCGAGAGCGCACAACGCCGCGGACAGCCGACCACGCCCGTCCGCCTTCCGATGACTCGCGCGGATATCGGCGACTACCTCGGCCTGACGACCGAAACGGTCAGCCGTGTCATGACCCAGCTCAAGGG
>JASJAL010000027.1 GCA_030067055.1 Kiloniellales bacterium
GGCTGAGATCGGGAATCAGGACCAGGATCACCATGCCGATGATATAGGCGACGATGAAGGGCAGCACGGCGACGGAAATCCGTTCGATGGAAATCCCGGAAATCCGCGCGGCCACGGTCAGGTTGGCGCCGAGCGGCGGGGTGAGGAACCCGATCTCGCAGGTGATGACGGTGAACACGCCGAACAGCACCGGGTCCACGCCGAGCGCCGTGACCGCCGGCAGGAAGACCGCCGTGAACAGGATGATCTGCGCCAGGGATTCCATGAAGGTTCCGATGAAGATGTAGAAGACGCCGATCAGCAGCAGGACGAAGATCGCGTTGTCGGTGACGGCAGCGATGCCCTGTTGGACGGCGGTCGGCACGTCGTAGAATGCCGTTAGCTGGCCGAAGGCGAGGGTCGGGGTCAGGAGGATGAGAATGCCCGTCAGAAGCGCGGTGAAGCGGAGCGATTCAATGAGTTTCGCCACCGTGAGCTCGCGATAGACGGCAAAGCCGACGAACATCGCATAGAACACGGCCACGCCGGCGGCCTCCGTCGGGGTGAAGGCGCCCCCGTAGATTCCGCCCAGGATCAGCACCGGCGCACCGATGGACCATTTCCCGTCCCAGGTCGCCTTGAGGAACGGCTTCCACGAGAAGGGTTCTCCGCCGCCGCCGTAGTTGCGCCGCCGGGCGATGATATAGGTGGTGATCATCAAGAGAAGCGTGACCACGACTCCCGGAATGAGGCCGGCGAGGAACAGCCGTGGGATCGAAGTTTCCGAAACCAGACCGTAGATGATCATGAGGTTCGACGGCGGAATCAGGCTGCCGAGGGCACCGGCGCTCGCGGTGATCGATGCGGCGAAGGGGACGTCGTAGCCTTCCCGGCGCATGGCCGGTACGGTCACCGAACCGATCGCGGCCGTCGTCGCCGGCCCGGATCCGGACAGCGCGGCGAACAGCATGCAGGCGAACACCGTCACGAGGCCCATCGAACCGCGATAGGCGCCGACGAGGTTGGTCGCGATGGCGATCATGCGGGTTGCCATGCCGCCCACTTCCATCAGACGCCCGGCGAGGACGAAGAGCGGTATGGTCAGGAGCGGAAACGGCGTGAGGCTTCCGTAACCGGTCTGCGCCATCAGCGTGTAGGGAATATCGATCAGGAAGAGCGCCAGAGCGGTCGTCAGGCCCACCGACACGAACAGCGGCATCCCGATAACGGTGAGGACGACGAAGACCAGGGCAAGGATGGCCAGGGAGTTCAAATCTGATGCTCCCTATCCTCGGTCTCGGACCATTCCTCGTCGAGCATGCCCGGCAGGCCATGCGCGCCCTCGCGCCACCAGGCGACATAGAGCTGGATCAGCCGGACCAGCATCAGGGCGTATCCGATGAAGAGGATTGATTGCGGATAGAACTGGTCTATCCCCAGGCTCGGGCTGCGCGCAGTGAACTTCCAAAGCACGGTCAGGTAGTCGACGCTGACCTTGACCATGAAGAGGCAGAAGAACGCCCAAAGCAGATCGGCGATGAAGATGACGATTCGCCCGAACCGTGCCGGTAGCGATTTCACGGCGACGAGGATGCGAATGTGGAACCGTTCACGCACGCACAGGGACGCGCCCATGTAGACCGCCCAGACCATGCTCATGGCCGCGACTTCCTCGGTCCAATGCAGGGCGACCTGGAACACGTAGCGCGCGATGACCTGCGCAAAGACGCAGACGGCAATCGTCGCCAGACAGGAGCAGCAGATCACTTCCTCGAAATGCCGCTCCAGCCATCTCAGGGGAGACATCGCCACACCTCGTGTGCGGGGTTATCGGAAGAGGCGGTCGGGGCGCCGGGCGGCGCCCCGCTCGTCGGGCGAGTTACTGCGCGGCCTTCTGGATTTCGTTCACCATAGTGACGAAATCATCGCCGCGCTCCTTGGCGAAGGACTGCTGCACGGTCTGCGCCGCCTTGATGAAGTCCGTCTTGTCCGGACGTGTCATGGCCATGCCACCGTCCTTGGAAAGCCAGGTGCGAATTTCCTCCGTCTCGTTGAGGACCTGTTGACGGAATTCCTTGCCAGCATCGTCGGCGGCACGGAGCACCTGTTCGCGCTGCTCTTCGCTCAACCGCTTCATGAAGGGGTCCGACGCGAACAGGGGCGCCATCGCAACGAAATGCTCGAGGATGACGAGATGGGGTTCGAACTCGAAGAACTTCATGTCACGGATGAAGGAGGTGCCGTTGTCGCCGCCGTCCACGGTCCCGGTCTGCAGAGCCGTGGGAGTCTCGGACCAGGCGAGGGGCACCGGCTCGGCACCGAAGGCCTCGAAGGTGGCGATCATCACTTCGTTCTTGGGCACCCTGATCTTGAGGCCTTTCATGTCGGCCATCGTGTTGATCGGGCGCACCGAATTGTAGAAATCCCGGTAGAGCGCGGGACCGAAGCTGAGCAGGTGTACGCTGGTATCGGCCTGCAGCTTGTCCTTCATGGTCTGGCCAACGGGGCCATCCACCACGCGCTCCAGATGCTTGGTGTCCTGGAAGATGTAGGGTAGGACCGTCACGTCCATCAGCGGCCAGTGCGGCGAGACGTTGTTGGCCGTGATGAAGAAACCATCCACCGTGCCGAGCTGCATCGCTTTAAAGGCTTCGTCCTCGCTCGAGATCTGATTGCAGCAACGCAGCTTCACCGTGACGCTGCCGTTCGTGTACTCCTCCGCCTTCGCCTTGAAGATCGCTCCGAAACGGCCGTAGAGGGAGGCTTCCGGCGCGCCGAAGCCGAGGTTCATCGTCACGTCGCCCGCCATGGCCGGCAGCGCGGCAAAGCCCACGCCCGTCAATAGCGTCGTGATAGCGACAAGCCTGCAAACGGACCGTCTCAACATAACCCAACCTCCCCGGTTTATTGTCTTTAGGCCCGCTATCGCGGCGCGCGCACAACGGCCATTTATCAAGTTCAAGCTGAACACGCGGGGGAACGGGCCGTCAAGAAATGCCTGCCTCGACCTGGTTCGGTGGGCCCATCATGACGGCCATACGAAATGGTTGAAAAACAGCCATTTTGTCTTTCCGATATGTCAGGATGCGCAAGCTCGACCGGGTCGCGCTCGCGCCTCTATGGGAGACATTGCGATGACCGAAACCAGGGTCTTCTCCGCCAGAAAGATCGTCACGATGGACCCCAACATGGGGGAGGCGACGCATGTCGCGGTGCGGCAGGGTCGCATCCTCGCAGTGGGTGGGGCCGATTGCGCGGATCAGTGGGGAAACGTCGTTCACGACGATCGCTTGGCCGACACCGTTCTGATGCCCGGTTTCGTCGAAGGTCATGCCCACATGATGGCCGGTGCCATGTGGCGCTATGCCTATGCTGGATATCACGATCGCATCGACCCGGATGGCAAGCCGTGGAAAGGCCTGAAGGACATCGACCAAGTGGTCGCCGGGCTGAGAGAGCACGCGGAAAGGCTCTCGCCGGGAGAACCGCTCCTGGGCTGGGGCTTCGATCCGATCTTCCTCACTTCTGAACGGCTGAACCGAACCCATCTGGACCGGATCGATGCCGAGCGCCCAATCGCGATCCTCTATGCCAGCTTTCATCTGATGTGCGTCAACTCGGCGGCCCTCGATCTGGTCGGATATGGCAGGCATTCGGATGTCGAGGGCGTGGTCAAGGCAGCCGACGGTGAGCCGACCGGCGAGCTACAGGAAATGGCGGCCATGTTTCCGGTCCTCCGTCGACTGGGCGTGGATTTCCGTGCGCTGGCGCAAAGCGAAGACTCCATCCGCACCTATGGGCGCGAGGCCCGGCGTACGGGCGTCACGACTATCACCGACTTGTTCTCCTCAATGGAGGATGACGACCTCGAGCTGATGCTCGAGGTTACCGGGGAGCCTGACTACCCGGCCCGTATCGTGCCGGCGCTGGGCGCGGTGGGGGCACCCGCAGGCGATATAGCGACCAGGGCATTGGCCTGGCGCAAGCGGTCCACGGACAAGTTGCGCCTCGGCGCGGTCAAGCTGATGACGGATGGGTCGATACAGGGCTGGACCGCGCGCGTGCGATGGCCGGGCTATGTGGGCGGCCAGCCGAACGGCCTGTGGAATATCGCGCCAGCAGAGATCTTCGCCGTGGTCGAGGCGATGCAGGAAGCCGGCGTGCAGATGCATATCCACGTCAACGGCGACGAGGCCGCCGAGGTTTCGATCGATGCCATCGAAGCCGCCGGGCGCCGGCATCCTTGGCCGGGAGCGCGGCATGTCCTGCAACACTGTCAGATGATGGAGCGGTCGCTTTTCCGCCGCTGCGCCGAACTTGGCATCGCCTGCAATCTCTTTTCCAATCACCTCTGGTATTTCGGCGATCAGCATGTCGCGCTGACCATTGGCGAGGACCGGGCGGCGCGCATGGACGGCGTGCGCTGCGCGCTGGACGAAGGCGTTCGCGTCGCGATTCACTCGGATGCGCCGGTGACGCCCATGGGGCCACTCTTCACCGCCTGGTGCGCGGTCAATCGCCGGACCATGTCGGGGCGGGTTCTCGGTCCGAACCAATGCATAACAGTGGAGGAAGCGCTTCGCGCCATCACCCTCGGGGCGGCTTATACCCTCAAGCTGGACGGAGAGGTCGGCAGCATCGAGGTCGGCAAACGGGCGGATTTCGCGGTTCTGGCCGAGGATCCGACGACGGTCGATCCCATTGCGCTGAAGGACGTGCCGGTTCTCGGCACTGTCCAGAGCGGTCGGCCGTTTCTACAATGACGGCGCTGCCACTTTCGGTGATCGGCGGATACCTGGGCGCCGGCAAGACGACCTTGATCAATCGGATTCTGGCCGCCGATCACGGTCAGCGGCTGATGGTGCTGGTCAACGATTTCGGCGCCATCAACATCGATGCGGACCTCCTACTATCGGCCAGCGAGGACACCATCGCGCTGACCAACGGCTGCGTCTGCTGCACCATGGGCGCGGATTTGTTCATGGCCATCGGCGATGTCCTCGACCGGGAGGCGCTCCCCGACCACCTCATCGTCGAAGCGAGCGGCATCGCCAATCCGGCGCGCATCGCCAATGTGGCGCAGGCGGAACCCGATCTGCGTTACGGGGGGATTCTGACGGTCGTGGACGGCGCGGCCTTCCCCACGCTGGTCGCGGACCGGCAGATCGGTCCGCAACTCGCCGAGCAAGTCCGCGTCGCCGATCTGGTCGCGGTCAGCAAGACCCCGGCGGGCGACGGGGACGTTGAGGCGGCGCTGAAGCGACTCGGTATCGCCGAAGCGCTGAGCGCCGACGACCTGGGCACGATATTGCATCTGCTCCTGCGGCCCCCGTCGGCGCGCGAGATGCCGAGCGACGCTCCGCAGACCCATCCGGACTATGTGCAGTGGAGCTGCGCGAGGATCGAGCCCATGACCCGCGAGGAAATCCGTCGGCGGCTTGCGAGGCGTCCGGAGGGTATCTTTCGGCTGAAAGGCCTGATCCCGGATCGGACCGGGGGCACTTGGGAGGTCCATGTCGTCGGAACGGCGACGGAGATCCTTCATCATGCCAGCACGACTCCGTCCGGCCTCGTCGCCATCGGTCTTCGCGGCGCCGTATCGCCTGAGGAAATCGATGCCTGGTGGCAGGAGCAAAGGTGAGCCGGCCGACAATTGTCGGGAACGAGAAATCGCGGGCCCTCAGTCCCGTCTGACCACCGCGACCCCGTACTCCTTTCCCGCATCCTCCAGCCAGTGCCAGAGATACTCCGCGAAGGAGCGGAGGACGTAGAGGTCGTAGGCCGGCTCGTCGGAGGTCTGGTGGATCAGGCCGGCGGCCTTGGCGAGCTGGCTCTGGGCGCAGGCGCCGGGGGTGAAGTTGCGCGGGTGGAGGTCGAGGGGGCAGGCCTTGGCCAGGAGGTCGCGGGCCCGGGGGCCGGAGACCTCGATGCAGGTCCGGCTCTCGCCGACCTCGGTGACCGCGGCGTGGACTCCGGCCAGGGTGGTGCGCAGGCGCGCGGCGTGGTCGGCGGCGTGGTCGGCGGTGACGATCCACCACTCGTCCGGGCCGAGCCAGAGGGCGGTGGTCTTGCCCTGTGTCACCGTGGTGTTGGGGGCGAGCGGCAGCTCGAGGCCGAGGGCGCCCTGGGCGGCGCCCAGGAAGGCGGCGTCCTCGGGGTTGCCGCGCAGGTCGACGATGGCGCGGAAGGGCTTCTCGGCCAGGGCGACGCCGGCCTCGCCGCGTTCACGTTGGGCGCGGCCGTCGAGGCCGAGCTGCGCCAGGGCGCTCTGGCGGATCATCAGGTCAGGCACGGAGCCGCTCCCCGCTCGGATCGAAGAAGACCGGCTCGGTTACCTTGCAGGCCACGGTCTTGTCCTTCAACGGCGCGTGGATCGTCTGGCCGATCCGCGCCCGGCCGCCCTTGACCAGGGCGAGCGCGATCGAGCGGCCGATGTTGGGGCTGTGGTAGCTGGAGGAGACGTGGCCGATCATGGTCATGGGCGGCTGCGCCTGCGGGTGCTCGACCAGCTGCGCGCCCTCGGGCAGGACCTCGTCGATGTCCTCGGTCAGGATCCCGACCAGCTGCTTGCGGTCGGGCTTGTCCATGTCGGCGCGGGTCAGAGAGCGCTTGCCGATGAAGTCCTTCTTCTGGGAGACGATCCAGTCCATGCCGAGGTCGTGCGGGTTGATCGAGCCGTCGGTCTCTTGCCCGACGATGATGTAGCCCTTCTCGGCGCGCAGCACGTGCATGGCCTCGGTGCCGAAGGGGGTGATGTCGTAGGTCGCGCCGGCGGTCATGATCGCCTGCCAGAGCGCCAGGCCGCGGCTGGCCGGGACGTTGATCTCGTAGCCGGCCTCGCCGGTGAAGGAGACCCGGAAGATCCGCGCCGGGATGCCGCCGACCTCGGTCTCGGCCAAGCTCATGTGGGGCAGGGCGTTCGGCGATAGGTCCAGGTCGGTAAAGCCCGAGAGTAGGCGCCGGGCGTTGGGCCCGGAGAGCGAGAGGGTGGCGTAGTGCTCGGTGACGCTGGTCAGGTGGACCTTCAGCTCCGGCCACTCGGTCTGCAGCCATTCCTCCAGGTGGGCCAGGACCGGGGCGGCGTTGCCGGTGGTCGTGGTCATCAGGAAGTGGTTCTCGCCCAGGCGCGCGGTGACGCCGTCGTCCATCACCATGCCGTCCTCGCCCAGCATCAGACCGTAGCGGCAGCGACCGACCTCCAGCTTGCTCCAGGCGTTGGTGTAGATCCGGTTCAAGAACTCGGCGGCGTCGGGACCCTGGATATCGATCTTGCCTAGGGTCGAGGCGTCGAGGATGCCGATCGACTGACGGCAGGCTAGCACCTCGCGCTCGACCGCGGCGTGGAGGTCTTCGCCGTCGCGCGGGTAGTACCAGGGCCGCTTCCACTGGCCGACGTCCTCGAAGACCGCGCCGGCCTGCTCGTGCCAGGGATGGATCGGGGTCTTGCGCACCGGGTCGAGCAGCGCGTCGAGGTCGCGCCCGGCGTAGGCGCCGAAGCTGACCGGGGTGTAGGGCGGTCGGAAGGTGGTGACCCCGACCGATGGCAGCGGCACGCCGAAGTGCTCGGCGACGATGCCGATGGCGTTGACGTTGCCGGTCTTGCCCTGGTCGGTGCCCATGCCGGTGGTGGTGTAGCGCTTGACGTGCTCGATCGAGCGGTAGCCCTCGCGCAGGGCCAGCTTAAGGTCGGCGGCGGTGACATCGTTCTGCAGGTCGACAAAGGCCTTGCCGCCCTGGCCCAGGGGCCTGTCGGCCAGGGCCTTGTCGGGCGGCAGCCGCCAGATCCAGCGGGCGGGCAGGGGGCCCTGGTCGCTCGCCTTGGGCTGCTTGCGGCGGCCGCCCTTGGCCTTGAAGCCGGCATCGGCCGCGGCCTTGGTGCCGGCCTCGGCACCCTGCTTCAGGCAGCTCTGCAGACCGAAGGCGCCGTTGCTGGCACCGGCGCAGCGCACCGCTTGCCGGGCCTCGTCGGGGACGAAGCAGCCCAGCCCTTCGTCCCACTTCAGGCTGCCCTTGGCCTGGGAGAAGAGGTGGACCGTTGGGGTCCAGCCGCCGGCGACCGCCAGCACATCGCACTCGAGCTTCTCCGCCTCGCCAAGCACGGCGTCGCCGGCCTCGTTCAAGGTGGCGATCTTGACCGTGGCGATGCGATTGCGGCCCTCGGTCCCGACGACGGTTTGACCGGCCAGGATCGGCAGGCGAGCGGCCTCGGCCGCTTCGCTCAATGGGCCCTCGGGCTCCGGGCGCAGGTCGACGATGCCGGCGATCGCCACGCCGGCGGCCTTCAGGTCGAGCGCGGTGCCGTAGCCAGAATCATTGTTGGTGAAGATCACGGCGCGCTTGCCCGGGCGGACGCCGTAGCGCTTGACGTAGGTCCGGCAAGCGCCGGCCAGCAGAATTCCCGGCCGGTCGTTGTCGGCGAAGACCAGGGGCCGTTCGATGGCGCCGGTCGCCAGCACCACCTGCTTGGCGCGCAGCTTCCACAGCCGGTGTCGAGGAAGCTCTTCCGGCGGATCGCCGAGGTGATCGGTGACCCGCTCGAAGAGCGCCAGGTAGCCGTGGTCGTAGAAGGAGCTGACCGTGGTTCGGGTTAGGATCCGCACCTCGTCGTTCTGCTCGAGTTCGGCCAGGGCGGCGGCGACCCAGTCCAGCGCCGGCTTGCCGTCGATCTCCTCGGCGAGGCCGAGCAGGGCGCCGCCGGGCTCGGCCTGCTCGTCGGCCAGCACCACCCGGGCCCCGGCGCGGGTGGCGGCCAGGGCGGCGGCCAGGCCGGCCGGGCCGGCGCCGACCACCAGGACGTCGCAGTGGGCGTGGGTCTTGTCGTAGCGGTCCGGATCGCGGCCCTCGGGTGCCTTGCCCAGGCCGGCGGCGCGGCGGATGACGTACTCGTAGCGCTCCCAGAGGCCGGCCGGCCACATGAAGGTCTTGTAGTAGAAGCCGGCCGGGATCATCCGCGAGGCCAGGTTGTTCACCACCCCGACGTCGAACTCCAAGTTCGGCCAGCGGTTCTGTGAGCGGGCTTCCAGGCCCTCGAAGATCTCCGCCTGGGTGGCCCGGATGTTGGGCTCGCTGCGTGCGCCGCGGCCGAGCTGGACCAGAGCGTTGGGCTCCTCGACCCCGGCGGAGAAGATGCCGCGCGGCCGGTGGTACTTGAAGCTGCGGCCGACCAGGTGGACGCCGTTGGCAAGCAGCGCCGAGGCCAGGGTGTCGCCGCGATAGCCCTGGTAGCTCTTGCCGTCGAAGCGGAAATTCACCGGCTTCGAGCGGTCGATGCGGCCCCCATCGGGCAGGCGGAAGTCCTGTGCCATCCCGGGCGCCTCAGATGTAGGTCGTCTTGTCGAGCTTGGGCGGCTTCTCGCCCATGCGGTAGACCGCCAGGATCCGGTAGCTGACCGTGTCGCGTGCGAGATTGAACCAGCGCCGGCAGCCGTGGCTGTGGCACCAGCGCTCGAGCAGGACCCCCTTCACGTTGGCGCGCATGAAGACGTAGTCGCCCCAGTCCTCGTCGGAGAGCTTCTCCGGGTTCTTGGGCCGGGCGATGTGCGCCTCGCCGCCGTAGCCGAACTCGCTCTCGGCACGCGGGCCGCACCACGGGCAGTCGATCAGAAGCATCCGGCCCTCCCTCAGTGCGCCACGGCGGCGGCGCCGTGCTCGTCGATCAGGAAGCCGCTGTGGTAGCGGTCCAGCGCGAAGGGCGCGTTGAGCGGGTGCGGCTCGTCGCGGGCGATGGTGTGGGCGAAGACGTGACCGGAGCCGGGAGTCGCCTTGAAGCCGCCGGTGCCCCAGCCGCAGTTGATGTAGAGGCCCTCGACCGGGGTCTTGGAGAGGATCGGGCTGGCGTCCGGGCAGACGTCGACGATGCCGCCCCAATTGCGGAGCATGCGCATCCGCCGGAACATCGGGAAGAGCTCGCAGATCGCCGCCAGGGTCTCCTCGGTGACCGCGATTCCGCCGCGCTGGCCGTAGCCGACGTAGTGGTCAACGCCGGCGCCGATCACCAGCTCGCCCTTGTCGGACTGGGAAATGTAGGCGTGCACCGCGTTCGACATGATCACGGTGTCGAGCACCGGCTTGATCGGCTCCGAGACCAGGGCCTGGAGCGGCAGGCTCTGGACCGGCAGGCGGAAACCGGCTTGCTCGGCCAGTACGCTGGAGTGGCCGGCGACCACTAGGCCGACCTTGGCGGCCTCGATCCGGCCCTTGCCGGTGCGCAGCGCCTGGACCTTGCCGTTGGAGATGTCGAAGCCCTCGACCGGGCACTCCTGGATGATGTCGACGCCCAGGGCATCGGCGGCCCGGGCGTAGCCCCAGGCGACCGCATCGTGGCGGGCGGTCCCGCCGCGGCGCTGCAGCGAGGCGCCCAGGACCGGGTAGCGGCCGTCGCTGCGCAGGTCGATGATCGGGCAGAAGGCCTTGATCTGGGCCGGGCTGAGGAACTCGGAGTCGATGCCGTTCAGGCGATTGGCGCTGACCCGGCGGTTCAGCTCGCGCAGGTCGTGCTGGTTGTGCGCCAGGTTCATCACCCCGCGCTGGCTGAACATGACGTTGTAGTTCAGGTCCTGGGACAGGCCCTCCCAGAGCTTCAAGGCGTGCTCGTAGAGCCGGGCGCTCTCGTCCCAAAGGTAGTTGGAGCGCACGATGGTGGTATTGCGGCCGGTGTTGCCGCCGCCCAGCCAGCCGCGCTCGATCACCGCGACATCGGTGATTCCATGCTCCTTGGCCAGGTAGTAGGCGGTTGCCAGTCCGTGGCCGCCGCCGCCCACGATGACCACGTCGTAGGACGGCTTGGGCTCCGGGCTCCGCCAGGCCTCGGGCCAGTCCTCATGGTAGCTGGCCGCGTTGCGCAGCAAGCTGAAGATCGAGTAGCGCGGCGTCATGGGCCTCCCCGGCGTTGCGCTGCGGCGCCTATCCTGGCACAGGGCGTCGCATTTTCAATAGTTTCCAAGGAGCTGGTGCGACCTCTGAAGGCTTGGGGATGAGCCTTTTGCCGGCCAGCGGCTAGCGGGCCAACGCCCTCAATTTTTCATTTCGCGACACCGGGCAATTTATGCCAGAGTGACCGCAAAAGGCGGCAAAAAGACGCCAGGTTTAGGCGCGGGGATTGGTATCTATGCTGGCTGCACCACCGCGAGAGCTGCCACACCGGATCGGCTTCTTGCTGATTCCGCAGTTCTCGATGATTTCATTTTCGACGGCGCTGGAGCCGCTTCGCCTGGCCAACCGGCAGTCGGGCAAGGACCTCTACGCCTGGGAGCTCTTCTCCCCGGACGGCCGGCCGGTCATGGCCTCGAACGGGATCGAGGTCCGGGTCCAGGGCGGCATGGAAGCGGCCAATGCCTTGCCGGTGGTGGTGGTCTGCGCCGGGATCGACGTCCACCGCTTCGACAACAAGGCGGTCCTGTCCTGGCTGCGCCGAATGGACCGCAAGGGCAGCGATATCGGCGCCGTTTGCACCGCCAGCCACATCCTGGCCCGGGCCGGACTGCTCGACGGCTTCCGCTGCACTATCCACTGGGAGAACCTGGCGAGCTTCGCCGAGGACTTCCCCAACATCGAGGTCAGCTCCGAGATCTTCGAGATCGACCGAAACCGCTTCACCTGCGCCGGCGGCACGGCGCCGCTGGACATGATGCTGAACATGATCTCGCTGCAGCACGGCCACGAGCTGGCGGCGAGCGTCGCCGACCAGTTCATGCACGAGCGGATCCGCGACCAGCACGACCACCAGCGGATCTCGCTGCCGGCCCGCCTCGGCGTCCGCCATCCCAAGCTGCTGACCGTCATCGAGATGATGGAGCAGAACCTGGAAGAGCCGCTGTCCCGCAGCGAGCTGGCGCGGGCGGCGCGGCTCTCGACCCGCCAGCTGGAGCGGCTGTTCCGCAAGTACCTGAGCCGCTCTCCGGCCCGCTATTACCTGGAGCTGAGGCTGAACCGGGCGCGCCTGCTGTTGCTGCAGACCAACATGTCGGTGATCGACGTGGCGCTGGCCTGCGGCTTCGTCTCGGCCTCGCACTTCTCCAAGTGCTATCGCGACTTCTTCGGCCACACCCCGCGCAAGGAGCGTGGTTTGCCGCTGACCAGCAGCGGAGCCGGAAACAACCGGGTCGTCGCCGCGATCTAGGCCGCCCCAGACATTTCGATCAGAAGTTCGTCTTTGGCGCGCGGGCGAAGAGCCGGCGGACCATGGGCTCGAAGGCCTCCAGGGGCAGGGTGTCGTAGTCCGGGTCGAAGGAAGTCTGGTCCCAGCGCTCGCAGAAATCGGCGGTCATCTCGAAGCAGGGATGGCCGCGGAATTGCTCGCGGGCGTCCCGGTCCAGGCCGAAGTGGTGGAAGTAGTAGTAGCCCTGAAAGACGCCGTGGTGCAGGACCAGCCAGTGGTTCTCGTCGCTGATGTAGGGCCGCAGGACCGCGGCGGCGAGCTGGCTGTGGTTGTCCGGGGCCAGGACGTCGCCGATGTCGTGGAGCAGGGCGACCACGACCATCTCCTCGTCGGCCTCGTCGCGGAGTGCCCGGGTCGCGCTCTGCAGCGAATGCTGGTAGCGGTCGATCCGGTAGCCGAACTTCGGCCCCGCCATCGACTTCAGGGTGCCGAGCACGTTGTCGGCGAGGGTGGCCTGCGTGTGGGCGCGAAGCAGGCCGTCGACCAGGGCGTAGTCCTCGGCCGTGCCCTGGTCCATGCGGGTGAAGCTGACGCTGTCCATAGTTGCCCTCCTGATCTTCGATCGACCGCTATTCTATCCGTCGAGGCTCACTGCGTTTGCGCCGCCCAATCCTCCGCCGGCAGGGCGTAGCCGAAAGTCCGGCCCTTGGGCGTGACCCTATCATGGTCGATGCGGAAGCCGAGCGCCTCCATGATCAGGCGAGAGACGCCGCCGCGCTGCTCCACCGCCGACAAAATCCGTCTCGGTGCGAAGGACCCGGAGCCCTGATCGAGAACGGCAGCCGCCGCCTCGCGGGCAAGACCCTGCTTCCAATAGGATGACAACAGGGTGCGGCGCGGGAAGCGCTCGGGCCGCTGAAGACGCCGCACTCGCAGACGAAGGCGCCGGTGTTCTTGAGCATAATGGGCCTTCGCGGGCCCCGTCTGGCCACGTCGGCTTTCGGGTGGAGAGCAGAGCTTCAGGCCAGGAAAGCGGACATTGTCGCTGGAAGGTCCGATGCCGGAGAAGGAGCAGACATCAAATGTCAGTAGATGTCAGGGCTGGGAATAGCCACTAGCAGTCATTCTGAACTGCCGATTAGATCTGTCTTGCGCTCTTGATGGGCTGCAGATAGATCGATGTTTCTGCCAAGCTCCCAGGAGTTTGGACGACCGGGTGGCACTATCCGTGCGGGCGGTTCACCCAGACGACTGGGACCGCGAGCAGGAGACGATCCTATAGCAATGAAGTCGTCAACTCCTTGGATGGCCATATTGTTGGTGCTGACTTTGGGCAGCACACTTCCGTCTGCGGCGTTTGCCTCCGCCGAAGAGCCACCGTTTCGCGAAGCGCGCGCTTTTCTCGCCTCGCTCGGCGAACAGATAATCGACGTTGCTCGGGATAAGGTTTCCCCTAGAAGAGTACGGGAATCCCGTATTCGCGATCGGTTGCGCAAAGATTTCGACTTAAATGTCATATCCCGCATAGTCTTGGGCAAGCATTGGCGCAGAATCAGTCAAGACCAGCGCAAGATATTCATTGAGGTCTTCACCGACGCTATGGTCCAGCAGATACTGACGTTGTTCGCCAAATACTCGGGCGAAACATTTGACATCACTGCGGTCGGCAGCGACCGCACCAACGACAAGCTGATTGCAATCACTGTGACCGTCATGCGATCCAACGGCACCTTACTGGCCAAGGTCTATTGGCGGATTCTCAAGGACGGAGACCACTTCAAGGTCGTCGACATCGTCATCGAAGGCATCAGCTTGGCCCTGACCTTGAGGCACGAGTACGCAGCGGTGATCGAGAGGTCGGACGGTAGAGTGGATGGCCTGATCGAACAATTGCGTAAGTCTGTCGCCAGAAAGCAGGATAGCGACAATGCTGGGACTGGAGAAAGATCCGACGCCCGACGATGACGGCCATCAACGGATATTTCTGGCACTTGCCGGTCAGTCGCGATACTTGGCCGCCGAGTACCTTCAGCGAAACCGCGTTCCGGCTTTCGGAATGGACGTCGCGGCGCTTGAGGAATCGAGCGAACAGCGCTCTTTCTCGAAGCCAAGAATCATGTCCGGCACAGCTTCGGCCGGATCACATTTCTCCGTGACCGACTACCGCCACAGATGTCCAAAACGAGGGTAACTTGGTCCTTAGTCGCTCTGATGTCCAAAGCAGGAGCTAAACAGAACCTGTCGCGGGGATGGTGTGGAGGTCAAGATCTAGCCAATTCCGGTCGTGCAGTTTCCTTTCGCCTCGCCCTCGGTGATCCAGTTTTGATCTCTAGGCGTGCACGAACTGCGATAATATATGGGCGCCACCGTCGATTATCGTGCAGCTTGCGCGCGCTTGAAATTGACGGAACCTAACTTTGAGAAAACCGGGAGGCCTACGATGCAAAAGGGAGCGGAACACGATGGATGTTGTAATGCCGAAGAGGTCGATGCCGCCCGTCGACGGCTTCTGAAGGGAACGGCTGCGATTGCAGCAGTCGGTGCCGCAGGCGCGGTTGGTTCTGCGAACGCAGCCACCGAAGAAGCCCGCAAGAAATATGCTGATCCGGCGGAGAAGGGGCTACCACCAAGCGACATGGAGATCGATCCGGAGCGCACTGCGCTCGTCGTGATCGATCCGCAAGTCGACTTCCTCTCGGAGAAAGGCACTGCTTGGGGGGTCGTCGGCAACAGCGTCACCGAGCAGCAGACCGTCCCGAACCTCGTGAAGCTGTTCAAGGCCGCCAAGGCCGCCGAGATGCCGGTGTTCATCTCGCCCCACTACTACTACCCGTGGGACAATCATCATAAGTTCGGAGCCCCGCTCGAGAAGGTCATGCACAATC
>JASJAL010000174.1 GCA_030067055.1 Kiloniellales bacterium
TCGAAGATCGATACCTGCCGGTCCAGGGCGTTCAGCAGCTTCGCCATGTTGGCGTGCTCTGAACGAAGTTGTTCGATGATCCCCATCATGCTCTCACCTTGGATCGAGGCCCGCTTCGGCCGCGTGTTCGCGATGGGGAGACCGCTTCAGCCACGACTCCCCAGCCACCATCTTTCACCTGGTGCTACCTTAGCACACTGGATATTCGAAGAGGAAAGAGCCCTGCTGGGTCAGGGCACGGCGATCTGCAATCGAATCCGCCGCGGCCGGGCGCGTCTGGCAGAAGGCCTTTGCGCGCCCAAAGCCACCGGGGTGTGGCCGAGCAGCAACACCAACGGGCCACCTAGGCGGCGCAGCCCCGGTGATTGTTGCGCCAAGCGGCCGGTGCGCAGGAGACTGTTACCGCGAAAAGAGGCCCCACCATCGAGAGGGGATCCGGCGGGGCCCAGTTCGTCCAGATGGTGGGTGTCACGGCGAGAGAGGGGATGCCCCCGCAGGGGCTCGGCCGGGCACCCACCTTTAATATGTGAAGCCCTATACATCGCCGCAATCGGAATCGGCTCCCGCGGCGAGCCGATCAACTCGTCACGCACTCGCCCAAGGCCTGGTCGAAGATCGCGATGGCGAGGTCGATCTCGTCACGGGTCACAATCAAGGGCGGCGCAATCCTGAACACGCCGCTCATGGAACGCCGGCCGATGTTGAGACAGGCGCCCAGCTCGAGGCAGCGCTGGCCCACGGCCGTTCCGACCTCCAGCGCCGGTGTCTTGGTCCGGCGATCGGCCACCAGCTCGACACCGAGCAGCAGGCCGCGGCCCCGGACATCGCCGATGATGGGGTGGCGTTGCTGCAGGTCGCGCAGTTGGGACAGCAGGTAGTCCCCGAGATCGCGCGCGCGCTCTGCCAGTTGGTCCCGAACGACGATCTCCACCACCTTGCTTCCGACCGCGGCCGGCAGCGGATCGGCGGCGTGGGTTGTGTAGAAGAGAAAGCCCTTGTCATGGCAGTCCTCTTCGATCGCCGCCGAGGTGATCGTTGCCGAGAGGGGCAAGCCGGCGCCCAGGGTCTTGGAGAGCGTCAGGATATCCGGGACGACGCCCTCGCGCTGGAAGGCGAAGTTGTCGCCGGTCCGGCCCATGCCGGTTTGCGCCTCGTCGAGGATCAGCAGCATCCCCCGCTCGCGCGCCTTTTCCTGCAAGGCGGTCAGGTAGCCGTCGGGCAGCTCGACGATGCCCCCCGAACTCAGGATCGGCTCGACGATGACCGCCGCCAACTGGCCGGTGCTCTGGCGATCGATGATCTCCCAGCCGAACTCGAACTCGCTGCGCCAGTCGTAGACGCCGTCGCGGTTGAAGGGCGAGCGGTAGGCGTGGGGCGTCGGCAGGGTCAATACTCCGGGAAGGGTCGGACCGTGGCCCCGGCGGCCACCGGAATAGGTCGCGGCGGCCGCTCCGCCCGTGACGCCGTGCCAGGAACGGTCGAAGGCAACGACCTCGAAGCCGCCGGTGAAGGTCTTGGCGATCCGGAGCGCCGCCTCGTTCGACTCGCCGCCTGTGGAGAGCGGCAGCACCCGGTCGAGGCCTTCGGGCAGCATCTCAGCGAGCGCGTAGGCAAAGGCGATCACCGGATCGGACAGAAAGCCGCTGTGAAGATGATCGAGCTTGGCGACCATTTTCTGCACGACGGCGACGATCTCGGGATGGCCATGACCAAGAATCCCGCTCATCTGGCCCGAGGTGAAGTCCAGGATCTTGCGGCCATCGCTGTCGTAGATGTAGGCGCCCTCGGCCCGCACGATGCGCTGATCGGCAAAGTCGCCGCCGTAGCGGAAGACCCGGCTTCGCTCGCTCTTGCTCATCGGCCCTTGTCCGTTTTCCATCTGCGCCTGCCACGATGATAGGTGAACGACCGGGGCCGGCAAGCCATGCGGCGCCGCTCTCGTGGTCCGGCCTCTCTCGGACAAGCGCCTTCTTGCCCACAGAAAGTGCTAGCTTCGCGCCATGAACCGGGGATCGCAGTCCAGGCTCGGATTGGCGGCGCTCGCCGCGATGGCGCTGGCCCTTTCGCAGGCGGTGTCCCTGCGCCCGAGCGAGGCGCAAGGGCTCGGGAAGGCCTGCAGCCTGCAGGAGACCTTCGCCCTGGCGGTCCATGGCGGCGTCGTCTGGGGCGCGGCCCGTCATGCGCGAAAGGAGGCCTTTATCGGCGATCAGCTTCGCGTCGGAGGTGAGGCGCTCGCCTCCGGCCGCAAGGCCCTGGACGTCGTCGCGAATATAGTCGCCGCCATGGAGGATTCGGGTCTGTTTAACGCCGGCAAGGGCAGCATCGCCAACCGGGCCGGCGAGATCGAGATGGATGCCTCGATCATGGAGGGCCGGCACCTGGGCGCCGGCGCGGTCGCCGCGGTCGCGAAGCTGAAGAACCCCATCGCCGCCGCCCGCTCGGTCATGGACGACACGCCGCAGGTCATGATGATCGGGCCTGCCGCCGAAAAACGGCTCTTGGAGATCGGCGCGGAGGCCGTCGGGCCGGACTACTTCCTGCATTCGGGGCAAAGCTTCCCCGACCTGACGCTTCCCGAAGACCTGAAGCTCGTGGCGGCCGATCCGGGTTTGCCCGCCGCCATCTCGCGGTTCGCGGGCGTCTGGGCCGGCGTCCTGGACGGCAAGCTGAACCATGTCCTGGTCGTGGAGCGCCTTGGTAGCGACGGTGGCGATGTCGTCGTGGCCGTCGGTGCCGATGAAGGTCTCGGCATCCCTGAAGCGATCACCCTGCGCGCGCCGGCGAAGTTCATGAACCCGTTTCTGATCGTCGAGACGCAGGTTTTCCGCATCGCCTATCGCGCGACCGAGGGTGGCGAGCTCGAAGCCAGGCTCGCGGTCAAGGACGGCGGCCGGGTATCCGGCCGGCTGCGGAGCCGTCCCGAACTGCTCGGGCGTAGCGGAACGGTCGGCGCCGTCGCCCTGGATCGCTGCGGTGACCTCGCGGCCGCGACCTCGACGGGCGGATTCGGGTCGAAGCCGCCGGGCCGCGTCGGCGACTCGCCGATCATCGGCGCCGGCACCTATGCGGACAACCGGAGCGCGGCGGTCTCGGCGAGTGGGCACGGCGAGGCCTTCATCCGCCACGCCGTGGCCCACGAGATCGCCGCCCGGCTCCGGCACGGCGGCCAGAGCCTGGCTCAGGCGGCCCACC
The DNA here is from genome assembly GCA_030067055.1 of Kiloniellales bacterium. Next base: position 3,193 of record JASJAL010000174.1, read on the forward strand.
AGGTCGTCTTCGAGGAGCTGGAACCCGGCGGCGGCCGCGGCGGCGTCATCGCCATCGACAAGGCTGGCGCCGTGGTCATGCTCTACAACACCGACGGCATGGTGCGAGGCTCGACGACGAACCGGCTGTCCCCGAACGTCGCCACCTACGCCACCGATTGAGGATCGGCGCCGGAGAAAGCCGAGGACAGCGATGACGCTCCAGGGGACAGCCATGCTGTTTTCAGAACTCCACGAGAACGCCTGGGTACTAACGCGATCTCATCATCTCCTCGAGAGGATGTTGGGAGCCAGGTGGCGGCTTCCAAAGCTCACGATAGCGCTGCAGCGGATCGTCGCCTGACTCTCCTGCGCCCTGACAACGCAGTGCCCTCAACTGTCTTTCAAGGAAGGCCCATTTGCGGAAAGTTTGGACCAATTGCGCACGCACGCGATCGGGCAGCTCTTCCCTAGTGATACTGCCGCCAAGCTCAATCCTGTCTATCCTTGGCTTGTCAAGTAGGACGGCCTCGTGCCACGCCGACACGAGACCGGCCAATTCTTGTAAATCGCCGAAATAAGCCCAGTGGTTGCGCTCGAAATCGGAGAATAGAATCCTGGTTCTTGACGAGGCTTCCCGTTGCGGCGGCGCGCCGAGTGCTTCTCGCAGGGAAAGCGATTCGTGGTAGGCGGCACGCACTTCCTCGAAGCTTTCTTCGAGCAAGGCATCGACTCCCAAGCGGCTAAATCCGAAGAGCACGAAAGCAGAGAGAAGGAACCCGGTGCCGGTGAGCAGGATGATTGCATCCGAAGGCAGGACCGATCGGCGACGGTACAAGACACCGCCCGCTGCAATGAGCAAAACAACGCCGCATGCAAGAATCGCAACGGCCAGGTACCGGAACATCCGGTAAGTTCTAGAGACGTAACCGACATTTTCCCCCTGGAATTCAACGCCAGCGAAACCTTCGCCGAGAACGCCAAGGTTCTGCTCCTGTTGCCGCCAGGCTTCCATTAGGAGATTCGGCCAGTTCACCTTTTCGGCCGTCACGACCGCGGAACACTTGCTGCTGCGCAGCGCCGTAGTCAGTTGTGGATGCGCAATCACCAGATCCAACAAGTAGGAATGGATGTGATAGAGAAGGTGAGCTTCCTCCCACGGGCCTGTCCGACGAATCTGCCAGAGGGCAGTCTCCAGCTTCTTAAGCGCGACCTCCTGAATATCGAGTTGCTCTGCAATCTGGTCGCGCAACGGCTCGGGCAGACTTCCGCTGGCCAGTTCGTAAACGGCGCGCGCGCGTTCGTAGCTGGCCATCAAGTTCGTGAGGTCGCTCGCGCCCAACTGATCCTGCTCCTCGAGGGTCGCAAGGCGAACCGCCGCCAAGACCGCTATTGACGCAGCAAAGACCGCTGCCGTGCAGACGAGCGCAGCGAACCAGCCGACTCGCTTGCGGTGCAGATAGGAAGCCGCAACCCCCACGCCCAGAAGCAGACTTGTGCCAGTCGCTGCGAAGCAGCCAAGGAACATCACCAGAATGGGTATCGCGTTCTCGCTGGGCACGCGATCGCTCCGCCGATCTCACTCAACCTTCCGCTGCGCTCGGGCTCCGGTCGTCGCCCCCGGTCCACCTCCTAAGCTGCCGCGAAGGTCCCGAACTCGAAGTCGCGGCCGGGGGCGGCGTCGAAGAGGGCGCGGGTGTAGTCGTGGCGGGGCTGGCGGAAGACCTCGGTGGCCAGGCCGTGCTCGACGACCTCGCCCTTGTACATGACGGCGATGCGATCGCAGATCTGGGCGGCGACGCGCAGGTCGTGGGTAATGAAGAGCATGGCCAGGTCGAAGCGCTTGCGGACGTCGTCGAGCAGATCCAGGACCTGGGCCTGGACCGAGACGTCGAGGGCCGAGACCGCCTCGTCGGCGATCAGCACCTCGGGCTCCATGGCCAGCGCCCGGGCGATGCAGATCCGCTGGCGCTGGCCGCCGGAGAACTGGTGCGGGAAGCGGTCGAGGGCGTTGGGATCGAGGCCGACCAGGGACATCAGGTCGCGGGCGCGGTTCAGGGCCTCGGCGCGGGCGAGGCCGAAGTTCATCGGGCCCTCGATGATCGAGGCGCCGACCGTCCGCCGCGGGTTGAGCGAGCGGTAAGGGTCCTGGAAGACGATCTGGACGTCGCGCCGGTGGGCGCGCAGCCGGCCCGCCGAGAGACCGGCGATGTCCTCGCCGTCGATCCGGACCTGGCCGCCCGAGGGATCGATCAGGCGCACGATGCAGCGCGCCACGGTCGACTTGCCGGAGCCGGACTCGCCGACGATGCCGAGGGTCTCGCCGCGCCGCACGGAGAGGTCGACCTGGTGGGCGGCGCGGACCTCGCGGGCCTTCTGGAAGAAGCCGCTGCTGCGGTAGGTCTTGGAAAGCTGCTCGGTCTCGAGCACAACCGGGGCCGCAGCCTTGGAGGGGCGGGCCGGCGGGGTGATGCTGGGCACCGAGGAGATCAGCATCCGGGTGTAGGCCTGCTGCGGGTCCTTGAGCAGGGACAGGGTCTCGCCCTGCTCGACCACCTCGCCGTTCTGCATGACCACCACCCGGTCGGCGATCTCGGCGACGACGCCGAAGTCATGGGTGATGAACAGCACGGCGGTGCCGTGGCTCTGCTGGATATCCTTGATCAGCTTGAGAATCTGCGCCTGGGTGGTGACGTCCAGCGCCGTGGTCGGCTCGTCGGCGATCAGGAGCGCCGGCTCGAGCGCCAGAGCGGCGGCGATCATGACCCGCTGGCGCTGGCCGCCGGAGAGCTGGTGCGGATAGGTTCCGACCAGGCGCTCGGGATCGGGCAGCTTGACCGCGTCCATGACCTCGACCACCCGGGCCATGCGGTCCCGCGCCGACATCCCGGTGTGGATCTGCAGCACTTCCTCGATTTGCTCGCCGACCCGCATCACCGGGTTGAGCGCGGTCATGGGCTCCTGGAAGATCATCGACATGCGCGCGCCGCGCAGGTCGCGCAGCGCGGCCGGCGACTTCTGCAGCAGGTCCTCGTCCTGGAGAAGGATCCGGCCAGCGGTCGGCTGCAGCTGCTTCCTGGGCAGCAGGCCCATGACCGTGTGCGCGGTCACCGACTTGCCGGAGCCGGACTCGCCGACGACGCAGAGGATCTCGCGCGGCTTGACCGTGAAGGAGACGGCTTGGATCGCGTTCTCGCGGTCGGCTCCGGCCGGCAGGCGAACCGTCAGGTCGCGGATGTCGAGGACGGGCTGGCGGGGCTCGCTCATGACAGGCTCATTGGGGGCGCTCACATCTTCTTGGCGATGCGGGGGTCGAGAGTGTCGCGCAGGCCGTCGCCCAGGACGTTCACCGCCAGGATGGTCAGCGCCAGGGTGATGCCGGGGAAGAGCACGATCCAGGGCGCCAGCTGGAAGTAGGTCCGGCCCTCGGACATGATGTTGCCCCAGCTCGGGATCTCCGGCGGGGTGCCGGCGCCGAGGAAGCCGAGCAGGGCCTCGGTCAGCATGGCCGAGGCGCAGACGTAGGTCGCCTGCACGATCAGGGGCGGAATGGTGTTGGGCAGGACGTGGCGGACCAGGATCAGCGGCAGCCTCGTGCCGGCGGCGATCGCGGCCTCGACGTAGGGTTCCTCGCGCACCGAGAGCACGATGGCTCGGACCAGGCGGACCACCCGCGGAATCTCGGGGATGGTGATCGCGACGGTCACCGTGGTCAGGCTGGCGCCGGAGAGCGAGACCAGGGCGATGGCCAGCAGGATGCCGGGGATCGCCATCAGGCCGTCCATGACCCGCATGATCACGCCGTCGAGGAAGCGGATGTAGCCGGCCGCCATGCCGAGCACGAGGCCGCAGAAGATGCTGATCCCGGCAGCAAACAGTCCGACGGTCAGCGAGATGCGGGTGCCGTAGACCGTCCGGCTGTAGATGTCGCGCCCGAACATGTCGGTGCCGAACCAGTGCAGCTCGCTGGGCGACTTGAGGCGGTTGATCGGGTTGAGGGCGATCGGATCGCTGGTGAAGAGCAGCGGCGCGAAAAGCGCAGCGACGACCATGACGATCAGCAGCAGGCCGCCGAAGATCATGGTCGGATGGCGGCGCAGCAGGCCGCGCCGGAAACCGGCGATCCGATCCCGCAGCCCGCCGCCGGCGGCCCTATCGTAGATCGCCGTCAATAGCGGATCCTCGGGTCGAGCAGGGTGTAGGCGATGTCGATCGCCAGGTTGATCAGGATGTAGACGAAGCTGAACATCAGGATCAGGCCCTGGATGATCGGGTAGTCGCGCTTGAGGATGGCGTCGACGACCAGTCGGCCGAGGCCCGGAATGTTGTAGACGCTCTCGGTGATCACCACGCCGCCGATCAGGAGCGCGATGCCGAGGCCGATCACTGTGACGATCGGCACCGCGGCGTTCTTCAGCGCGTGGCCGAGCAGGACCCGGCGCTCGGTCTGGCCCTTGGCGCGGGCGGTGCGGATGTAGTCCTCCTCCAGGACCTCGAGCACGCTGGCCCGGGTGATGCGGGCGATCAGCGCAATGTAGATCACGCTCAAGGTCACGGTGGGCAGGATGATGTGGTGCAGGAAGGCCAGGGGTTCGACGAAGGGGCTCTTGTAGCCCTGGACCGGCAGCCAGCCGAGCTGCAGGGAGAACTGGTAGATCAAGATATAGCCGAGGACGAAGACCGGGACCGAGAAGCCGGCGACCGCGAAGACCATGATCCCGCGGTCGACCCAGGTGCCGGCCTTCCAGGCCGCGACCACGCCCAGGGGAACTGCGACCAGGACCGCGAAGACCAGGGTGGTCGCCGCCAGCATCAGAGTCGGCTCCAGTCGCTGGCCGATCAGCTTGGTGACCGGCAGGTTGGAGAAGATCGAGATGCCGAGGTCGCCCTGGATCAGGCTCCAGATCCAGGTGGTGAACTGGAAGAAGATCGGCTCGTTCAGGCCGAGCTGCTCGCGGATCCGCTCGATGTCGGCGGGCGAGGCGTAGTCGCCGGCGATCACCGTCGCCGGGTCGCCCGGGCTGAGCCGGAGCATCAGGAACACGAAGAGCGCCACCACCCCCATGACCGGGATGGTGGCGAAGACGCGCTTGGCGACGAAGACGAGCATCTAGCGGTCTTGCAGCCTCATTGCGGCTTCAGCCGTCATGCCCGGACTCGGTCCGGGCATCCATTGTGCCGCTTGCCCCATGGATACCCGGGTCAAGCCCGGGTATGACAGCGCGTGGTTGGGAGGCCGCCGCGCCATCGTCGGCGGCCTCCAGTTCTTGCTGCGGTCCCGATCTACCGCTCCACGTCGATGTTCCAGAAGAACTGGACCGGGGACTTGATCAGGCCCTTGACGTTGTCGCGGTAGGCGACCGGCACGAAGAAGGTGCCGACGTTGCCATGGGTGACCGTGTCGATGGCCTGGGCCTGGATCTGGTCCGCCAGCGCCTTCTGCTCATTGGCGTCGGTCTCGCGGGCGAAGGCCTTGCGCAGCTTCTCCAGCTCCGGATCGTCGGGCCAGCCGAACCAGGCCTTGTCCTTGCCACCGCCCGACATGCCGGTGGCCACCACCGGGTTGGTGATGTCGCCGCCGATCCACCAGGTGTGGAAGATGTTCCAGCCGCCCTGGTCGACCGGCTCCTTCTTGGCCCGGCGCGAGGTCAGGGTCGACCAGTCCATGGCCTGGACCTCGACCTTCATGCCGATGTCGCGCAGGCGCTGGGCGGTGACCAGGCTGAAGGCCGACAGGATGGCGATGTCGGTCGGCTGCATGAGCACCACCGGGGTGCCGTCGTAGCCGCCCTCGGCCAGCATGGCCTTGGCGTCGGCCAGGCTCGGATTGGCGATCAGCTCGTTGCCGTAGAAGGTCTCCAGCGGCGAGCCGCAGGCGTAGTAGGAGTAGCAGACCTTGTAGAACTCCGGATCACCGACCGCGGCCTGCATGTAGGTCTCCTGGTCGATGGCCTTGAGCACCGCCTGGCGGATCTTCTTGTTGTCGAAGGGCGGATGCAGGTGGTTCATCCGCAGCATGCCCTGGTTGCCCAGGGGATCGTTGACCTCGACCACCACGCCTTCCGCCTGCCTGAGGACCGGCGCCAGGTCGGGCGGCGGGTTCTCGAAGTAGTCGACCTCGCCGTTGATCAGGGCGTTCACGCCGGTCGCCGGGTCGGGGATGTAGAGCCACTCCACCCGGTCGACCTTGGCGATCTTCCCGCCGGCGGCGCCGCTCGGCGGCTCGCTGCGCGGCACGTAGGCCTCGTTCTTGGTGTAGACCACCTTGGAGCCCGGCACCCATTCGTCCTTGGAGAACTTGAAGGGGCCGGAGCCGACGATCTCGGGCACCTGCTCGAAGGGATCGGTCTCGGCCAGGGCCTTGGGCATCATGAAGGGGACGTTGGAGCTGATCTTGCCGATCGAGTCCAGGACCAGGCCGTAGGGCTCCTTCAGCTTCATGACGATGGTCTTGGCGTCGCCGGCGGTCAGGCTGTCGATCACCTCCATGAGCTGCTGGCCCATGCCATCGCGCGCGCCCCAGCGCTTCAGCGAGGCGACGCAGTCCTCGGCGGTGACATCCGTGCCGTCGTGCCACTTCAGGCCGTCGCGCAGGACGAAGGTCCAGGTCAGCTGGTCGTCGCTGACCGTCCAGGTGTCGACCATCTGCGGCTGCGGCTTGAGGTTCTCGTCCATCGCGAAGAGCGTGTCGTAAACCATGTAGCCGTGGTTGCGGGTGATGTAGGCCGTGGTCCAGATCGGATCGATGTTCTTGAGGTCGGCGTGCGGAATGACCCGCAAGACCTTCTCGGCCGCCGCCGGTTGCGGGGCCGCAAGGGCCGCCAAGGGTACGGCCAGGGCGGCCGCCAGGACGAGCGCCCTGCGTGTCAGCATCTGCATTGTTCTACTCCCTCCCTGCGTCCTGCAGTTTTTTTCGCCGCGGGCCTCCTGCCCCCGGTCCGAGCCGTTTAATGCCGGTTCTTCTGCAATCGTTGTCCCGCATTAGAGCGCGGATCTTCCTCGCGGGTCAATGAAACTGCCGCGGCGGCGGCCGCTTGGCCGCTTCCGGCTTGACCTGTGGCGGTCGATCGCGGGAGGCTCGCGCCATGAGTCACGGCAACGAAACCCCGGCCCTACTCGAGGAGATCGCCGCGCTGACCCCGGCCTGGCGGGCCAATCCGGACGCGGCGCCTGCCCGGCCCTACGGCGCGGCGGAGGCCGCCGTGCTCGGGCCCGCGGACTGGCAGGCGGCGCGGGCCGAGGTCTCGACCTGGCCGGGCTACGCCCCGACGCCGCTTGTCGACCTCCCGGGCCTGGCCGCCGCCCTGGGAATCGGGCGCCTGGCAATCAAGGACGAGGGCGGTCGCTTCGGCCTCGGCAGCTTCAAGGCCCTGGGCGGCGCCTACGCTGTGCTGCGCCAGCTCCGGGCCCGGGTCGCGGCGGAAACCGGCCAGACTCCTTCGACCGCCGACCTGCTCGCCGGCCGCCATGCCGAGATCGCCCGCAAACTTACCGTCTGCTGCGCGACCGACGGCAACCACGGCCGCTCGGTCGCCTGGGGCGCCCAGACCTTCGGCCTGCCCTGCGTCATTTACCTGCACGAGCACGTCAGCGCCGGTCGGGAGTCCGCCATCGCCCGCTTCGGCGCCGAGATCCGGCGGGTCGCGGGCACCTACGACGACTCCGTCCGCAAGGCGGCCGAGGACGCGGCGGAGCAGGGCTGGACCGTGGTCTCGGACACCTCCTACGAGGGCTACCGCGAGATCCCGCGCGACGTCATGGCCGGCTACGCGGTCATGGCGGCCGAGGCGCTGGAGCAATGGGGCGAGGGGCCGCCGAGCCCCGGGCCGACCCACGTCTTCCTGCAGGCCGGGGTCGGCGGCCTGGCGGCGGGGGTCTGCGGCTATCTCTGGGAGACCCTGGGCGACCGGCGGCCGCGCTTCCTGGTGGTCGAGCCGGACCGGGCCGCCTGCCTCTTCGCCAGCGCGGCCGAGGGCCAGGCGACGACCATCGGCGGCGATCTCGACACGATCATGGCCGGCTTGGCTTGCGGCGAGACCTCGCTGATCGCCTGGGACATCCTGCGCCACGGCGCCGACGGCTTCATGACCCTGCCCGACGCCAGCGCAACGCTCTGCATGCGCCTGCTGGCCGAGGGCGTCGCCGGCGATCCGCCGCTGGTCGCCGGCGAGTCCGCGGTCGCCGGCCTGGCCGGCCTGATCTGCGCCCGCCGCCGCCCCGAGCTGGCTGCCGCGCTGGGCCTGGACTCGGCCTCCCGGGTCCTGCTGTTCTCGACCGAGGGCGACACGGACCCGGAACTCTACCGGGAGCTGGTCGGGCGCACGGCGGAG
>JASJAL010000175.1 GCA_030067055.1 Kiloniellales bacterium
CCGGCCAATCCGCGATAGACCTGATGGCCGGATTTGCCGTGCGTATGCGAGTGGTACCAACAGGTGGCCGCCGGTTGCACGATGGATAATGCGGGTTGCCACAGATCTCCCGGCGCGATTTCTAATTGTGGTCCACCATCGACCTCACCCGGAACATGCAGGCCATGACCGTGAATGGCCACGCCCTCGGTCAGAGTGTTGTGATAATGCAGGTTGAGTTCGCTGTTCTGCCGGGTTCGAATCGTTGGTCCCAAGTAGTCTTGGCTAAGCCCCAAGGTCGGCGTCCTGACACCAGGCTTGAAGGACCATTCGCCGCTGCGAATTGTCAGATTGACCGGCTCTCCACTGGTTCCGTCAACAAGCTGCGGTATCGGCAGAGTGGCAGGTGCGGCCGTCGACCAGGCGGTCTTGAAATAGCCTGCGCCCAGCAGAGCGGTGCCACCTGCGACAAACCGCCGCCGAGAAAGGGGAAACGACATGCCAGTCCTCCAGCCAAAGGATGAATTCGGAGCAAAGCCCGGGTCGTAGCCTCAGACCATCGAGGTGACGACCATGGTGGCAGGAGTGAATGACCAACTTGAGCCAAACAGTCCATCGGACAAATGCCGGACCAGTTGGCCTGGCGCATCCGGCAAAAGGTCCAATTCGGCCAGCCGACCAAGTGTCAATGTCCCGATTGCAAAGAGGATTGAGGAAAACACCATGTTCGATGCGATAGGACAAATGCCTTACCGGCAAACGTTGTTTGCTGTTTTCGTCCTGTTTGTACTTGGCACAAGCGCCGTCGAGATTATCGACGAGTTCGCAGATGGCGAGACACTCGGTTCAATGGCCGATGACTTGTCCAGGTTCGCGATCAGCGCAATCGTATTGGGTGTTTTCCTTTCCGAATACCTCGCTCAGCAACGAGCGCTAGGGGAACTGCGTGGGCAACTACAAAGGGCTCGCGGTCGACTTGCTCAGCTCGACACCCAATCGCAGAAGCTCGCTAGCCAGTACCGCGCCGTTATGCAAAAGCAGTTTGATGAATGGCTCCTTACGGCAAGCGAGCAGGATGTCGTGATCCTGCTGTTGAAGGGGTTGTCCTTTCGAGAGATAGCTGAACTCCGGGACACGCGAGAAAAGACGGTCCGCCAACAAGCATCCAGTGTGTATCGAAAAGCCGGGGTGGCGAGTCGGAACGAGCTGGCCGCTTGGTTTTTCGAGGATATGTTGGAACCACCACCGATTGACGACAATTAGTGCACGAAGTTTTCCGTTTCCTTTGGCGAGCCCAATCAAGTGAAAGACAAGACTTCGGAGCGACAAGAGGTCAGAACGGCATTGATGCCGGTCGCCGGTGGATAGACGCCGCTCGATCATGGGAACTTCCGTCGGTGGCCATCTTTCCTCCTGTTGCAATGGGCTCGAGACGGTCTAAAGCTCAGTGCGAACCGAACATTCTCCGGGGCCGTCTTGCCGGTTCAGATTTTCGTGTACACAGCTTAGGGCGTTCTTCGGTCAGCTGAGATCGCGTCGCACCTTCTGGCCGGATGCAGCGCCCTGGATTCGAGGAACATGCGCGGTCGCTCAGGCGGTCGCGTCCCCCGCCCGCCAGGATCGCGCCATGGCGCCGAATTCCAGTGCAAGAAAATCGACGAAGGCGCGCACCCGCGGCGCCAGGTAGCGGGTCTGCGGATAGACCGCGTGGATGTCGGCGTCCGGCGAACTGTAGTCGGGAAGCAGCTCGATCAGGCGCCCGGTCATGAGATCGTCGCGAACCTGCCAGATCGGCAGCATGATGATCCCGCTGCCGCCCAGGGCGGCCTGGCGCAGGACCTCGCCGTTGTTGGCCGAGAAGCTGCCGGTCACGTGAACCGTCTCGCCACCCTCCGGCCCGCGGAACGGCCAGTCGTTGCGCCAGGTCCGATAGGTGTAGACCAGGCAGTTGTGGTCGGCGAGGTCGGCCGGCCGGTGCGGCGTCCCCGCACGCTCGAGGTATCCCGGCGCGGCGCAGACGGCGCGGCGGCTGGCGGCCAGCTTGCGGGCAATCAGGCTGGAATCCTTGAGCTCGCCGATGCGGATCCCCAGGTCCATGCCCTCCTCGACCAGATCGACCAGGCGGTCGTTGAGCGTGAGGTCGACCTCGACATCCGGATAGCGGCGCAGGAACTCGGGGATCAGCGGCGCCAGGATCAGGTGGCCGATGGTCACCGGCATGTTGACCCGCAGCAGGCCGCGCGGTGCGGCGCGGAGGTGCGACAGGGCCTGCTCGGCCTCGCCCAGGTCGGCGATGATCCGCTTGGCATGGTCAAAAAAGGCGGCACCCTCCTCGGTCATGGCGACCTTGCGGGTGGTGCGGTTCAGGAGCCGCACGCCGAGGCGGTCTTCCAGGCGGCCGATCTGCTTGCTGACCGCCGAAGGGCTCAGGCCGAGGTCCCGCCCGGCGGCGGTGAAGCTGCCGGCGTGGACCACCTGGACATAGACCTCCAGCTCAAGCAGGCGATCCAAGGCAACCTCTCATTTATTCCAATTCGGCATAAGTGCTATGCCAATTTCGGCCATTAACGTATTGGAGATCAATAGTCATATATGTTGCGACAGCGAAGAGACCGGCGAGGCAGCCTCGCATCCCGATCCGGAGGACCGAGCATGAACCCCTACATCAAGCCGAATCAGGCCAGCGAGGCGCCGAGCGACGCCGAGATCCAGCATTTGCTGCAGCGCGGCCGCCGGCTCCGCGCCGAGGCCATGGTCGAGAGCGGCCGGCGCCTGGTTCAGGCCCTGCGATCCTTGACCGCGACCGGCAAGGACCGCTCACGCGAGACCGCCGAGGCCCTGGCCTGAAAAGCCTCAGGGCTCCCTCACCTGAGGCCGAGGACGGCGGTCGGATCCTGCCTCACTCGCGCGGCTCCTTGACCAGCAGCATCAGCAGCATACCGACCACGAAGAAGCCCAGGATCGGGGTCATGCCGATCCGCTGGCTATCGAAAGCGTTGGTCACGATGGCCACCAGGGCCGGGCCCATAAAGGCGGTCACCTTGCCGGAGAGGGCGAAGAGGCCGAACATCTCGGTGGTCATGTCGGGCGGGGCGAGCCGGGCCATCATGGTCCGGCTGGCGGCCTGCGCCGGTCCGATGAAGATCCCGATCACGCAGCCCAGGACGTAGAACCAGAACTTGCCTTCGACGACCAGGATCGCGCCGCCGAAGACCGTGAGGCAGGCGACCGCGATCAGAATCGTCGGCTTTGACCCGAGCCAGTCGTCGATCCAGGCGAAGGCGACGGCGCCGAGGCCGGCTGTCACGTTGAGCAGGACCCCGAAGATCAGGATCTCCGTGAAGTCCATGCCGAAGGTGCCGGCGGCGTAGATCCCGCCGAAAGCGAAGAGCGTGTTCAAACCGTCGATGTAGAACAGCCGCGCCAGCAGGAAGCGCGCGATGTTGCCGTAGCGAGGCAGCTGCCGGAAGGTGTTCATCAGGGTGCCGAGCCCCTGCCGAATCGCCTCTCCGGCGGAGATCTTCTTCGCCGGGCGGTCCGGCGTCAGCAGGAACATGGGGAAGGCGAAGAGGAGATACCACAGGGCGACGAAGGGCCCGGTGATCCGGACCTGCTCGTAGGTCTCGGTATCGAGGCCCAGGATCGGCTGCTCCGGCAGGGCGAAGGCCAACAGGCAGATGACCAGGCAGACGATTCCGCCGGCGTAGCCGCAGGCCCAGGCCCAGCCGGAGATCCGGCCCATCAGCTTGCGCGGCGCCAGGTCCGGCAGCATGGCGTTGTAGAAGACCTGGCCGAATTCGAAGGAGGCATTGGCGATCGCCACCAGGATCAGGGCCGGGAGCAGATAGCCGGGCTCCGGCAGGATCCACCAGAGGCCGCCGCCGACCACCAGGCAGGTCAGGGAGAAGAAGAGGATCCAGGGCTTGCGGCGGCCGCTGTGATCGGCGACCGCACCCAGGATCGGGGCGAGGATCGCGATGCCCAGGGCGGAAAAGCTGATCATCTGACCCCAGGCCGCGGTGCCGGCGATCTCGTCCTGGGCGACCGTCTTGGTCACGTACTGGGCGAAGACGAAGGTGATGATCACGGTCGGGAAGGCCGAGTTGGCCCAGTCGAAGAGGCACCAGGCCGCGATGGCGCCCTTGCTGGTTTTCGGATCTTCGCCCGCCTCTGCCGTCATGCCCCCGCGCCCTTTGCCGCTTCCGTGGCTTCCGGCTAGCAGCTTTGTCGTGACCCCACAAGTTGTGTATCGTCGCCGCGCCTGCGGATGTGCGCAAAAGCCGGGAGTAGGGTGCGATGATCGTGGTGACGACGGATTCCATCGAAGGCCGCAAGGTCGGCGAATACCTGGGCGTGGTCAGCGGTGACGCCATCGTCGGCGCCAACATGTTCCGGGACTTCTTCGCGCGGGTTCGCGACGTGGTCGGCGGCCGGGCCGGCGGCTACGAGAAGGCGCTGCAGGGCGCCAAGGACGCGGCCATGGCCGACATGGTCGAAGCCGCCGAAGCCCTGGGCGCCAATGCGATCGTCGCCGTCGACCTGGACTACGAGACCATCGGCGATTCCATGCTGATGGTCAGCGCCAACGGCACCGCAGTGCGGTTGGCCTGATCGAAGGTGGCGGCCGCTGGCGTCGCATCGAGTTCCGGTCTCGACCCGAGCCTCGGCGCTCAGGCGATCTGCTCCAGCCGTGCCTTCTGGCAGAGCGGATAGCTGGCGAGAAACGGTTGGATAGCGGCTCGCATCGCTGCGCAGGAGGGACCGTAGAGGTAAAGCGCGGTCTCAATGGGACCCTGCCAGTGACTCTGCACCCGGCCCTGGGCACCCAGCAATTTGCCGAACTCTTCGTATACCGTGTCAAGATCGCAGGTCTCGTACACCTCGTCCGGCAGATCGGTGCCGTTGAGATAGACCGCCAACCCCTCGTTCAGACCGAAGGCGATCTCCCGGTCGTCCGGCTCAAGGATAAAGGCCGAGCCCTTGGGCGCCCCCAGGGCCTCGAGACACTGCCGCAACTCATCGAGCGCCGTGTCGGACAGATCCGGAAGGACGATCTCGATGTCGCAGAAGGCGACCTCGCCGCTGTCGGTCATCTGGGTCCCGCCACCTGAGACTTCGCCAAGGCCGCGGCTTTCCAGCATTTCGGTCAGACCCTCCTCGTAAACTTCGTAGCGGTCCAGGGGCTGCGCACGGGCGTTGAGCCGGGCGACAACGAGCACGCCATCGGCCTTTTGATCCTTGCCGAGAGAAATGCCGAACATGAGAGCGTCTCCTGGAAGCCATTCGACCGAGGCGTCGAGCGCCGGCCAGCTTCCGGGTAAATCCTTTGAATAGCGTGAAGGCCGAGCGGCCGCCTCGGCCCGGACACAGCCGGGTCGCCCTGCCGGTGGCGGCGCGGAAGGTTCCGGGCGGTCTAGGAAATCAGGTCGGCCAGCTTCGAACCCTGTGGACCGTAGAGCGCCTTGATGTGCTCGCAGAACCCGGCCTTCCCGAGGGTTTCGAACTTGCGGGCGAGACCGTCAAGCTCTCGGACGACCTCTTCGCTGTGAAGCAGGTCGACAAGTTCGCGGCCGGCAAGGAGTTCCTCGAACAGGGCTTCGTCGACCGCGAATTGACAGTGCCCTTCGGCCATCATCGCCGCTGCGATTGCTTCGTAATCCATCGTATGGTCCCCAGGCACCAGGCCGTCGGGCTCTCGCGAGAGACGCTGCTAACTCCCCACCAGGGACTTCAGCTGGCGGTTGGCGACGGCCAGCATTGCGAAGTCGGGGGTGCCGGTGGCCTGGAGCTCGGTGACCAGCTGGTCGGTGCGGGCGACCAGGGGCCGGCGCGCATCGGCCCAGGCCTCGATCAGGCCGTCGGTCTTGCCGTTGCCGGCCGCGGCCTCCAGCACCCGGCCGGTCAGCTCGCCCTGGTGGCCGTAGAGGTCGTCGACGATGGCGGTGACCGCCAGCTTGTCCCAGGCGGTGTCGGTCGGCAGCTGGCCCGAGGCCCGGCGCAGCCAGTCGAAGCCGAAGCGGGCGCCGATGGTGAAGTAGGCCCGGGCCGCCTGCTCGACCGGGAGCTCGGCGGTCAGCGCGATGCGGACGATGTCGCAGGCCGGCACCAGCAGGCTCAAGCTGGCGATGCGGCGCGAGAGGTCCTCGGGCGCGCCCTGGCGCTGGTAACCGGCGGCGCGCTCGCCCAGCACCCGGTCGTCGGCCTCGCTGATCACCTTGTCGAGATTCTCCGAGAGGCTGCGCACGCCGGCGCCGTAGCGCTCGATCTGGCTGGAGATATCGAGCGGGTAGCCGGCCTCGCGCAGGAACCAGACCGTGCCGCGTTCGATCAGGCGGCCGCACTCCATCAGCATGTTGGCCTGGAGCTGCGCCGGCACCTTGTTGTCCAGGGCCTCGATGGCGTCCCAGGTCTCCTCCATGCCGAAGATCTCGCGGGTGATCATGTAGGCGCGGGCGATGTCCGCCGCCGGCATCCCGGTCTTCTCCTTGACCTCGTAGATGAAGGTTATCCCGACCCGGTTGATCATGGCGTTGGTCGCGACCGTCGCCTTGATCTCGCGGTGCAGGCGGTGCGCCTTGATCGGCTTGGCGTACTTCTTGCGCAGCGGCTGCGGGAAGTAATCGATCAGGTCGCGCTGCAGGTAGGGATCGTCCGGCAGGTCGGAGGCCAGGATTTCGTCGTAGAGCACGATCTTGGCGTAGGACAGCAGGACCGAGATCTCCGGCCGGGTCAGGCCGATCCCGGCCTTCATGCGCTCCTCGATGGTCTCGTCGTCGGGCAGCGCCTCGATCGCCCGGTCCAGCTGGCCGGCGCGTTCCAGGCTGCGCATGAAGCGGGCCAGGCGGTCCAGCAGGTGTGCGCCCAGCAGGTGGGTCACGGTGATCGCCTGGGACTGCAGGTAGTTGTCGCGCAGCACCAGCTCGGCGACCTCGTCGGTCATCTTCTCGAGCAGCTGGTCGCGTTGCTTTCGAGTCAGGTCGCCGGCCTCCTCGATCTCACCCAGCAGGATCTTGATGTTGACCTCGTGGTCGGAGCAGTCGACGCCGGCCGAGTTGTCGATGGAATCGGTGTTGCAGCGCCCGCCGGCCAGGCCGTAGGCGATGCGACCTTGTTGGGTCATGCCGAGGTTGGCGCCCTCGCCGACGACCTTGGCGCGGACCTCGCCGGCATCGATCCTGAGCGCATCGTTGGCTCGGTCGCCGGCGTCGGCGTGGGTCTCGTGGCGCGCCTTTATGTAGGTGCCGATACCTCCGAACCACAGCAGCTCGGCCTCCGCCGTCAGGATCGCACGGATCAGGTCGTTGGGCGGCAGCTGGTCGGCCTCGATCCCGAAGCAGGCCTTGATCTCGGGGGAGAGCTTGATCGACTTGGCCTTGCGGTCGAAGACCCCGCCGCCCTTGGAGATCAGCTTGGCGTCGTAGTCGGTCCAGGCCGTGCCCGGGGTGTCGAAGAGGCGCTTTCGCTCGGCCCAGCTCTTGGCCGGATCCGGATCCGGGTCAACGAAGATGTGCAGGTGGTTGAAGGCGCCGAGCAGCTTGATGTGCTTGGACAGCAGCATGCCGTTGCCGAAGACGTCGCCCGACATGTCACCAACGCCGATGCAGGTGAAGTCCTCGTTCTGGATGTCCTTGCCCAGCTCGCGGAAGTGGCGCTTGACCGATTCCCAGGCGCCGCGGGCGGTGATGCCCATCTTCTTGTGGTCGTAACCGGCCGAGCCGCCCGACGCGAAGGCGTCGTCCAGCCAGTGGCCGTAGTCAACCGAGACGCCGTTGGCGATATCCGAGAAGGTCGCCGTGCCCTTGTCGGCGGCGACCACCAGGTAGGGGTCGTCGCCGTCGTGGCGGACCACCGCGTCCGGCGGCACCAGCTTTCCGCCTTTGAGGTTGTCGGTGACGTCAAGCAGGCCGCGGATGAAGGTCTTGTAGCACTCGATGCCTTCTTCGAGGAAAGCCTCGCGCCCGGCCTCGGGCGCCGGCGGCCGCTTGACCACGAAGCCGCCCTTGGAGCCGACCGGCACGATGACCGCGTTCTTGACCTGCTGCGCCTTGACCAGACCGAGGATCTCGGTGCGGAAGTCCTCGCGCCGATCGGACCAGCGCAGACCGCCGCGCGCCACCATGCCGAAGCGCAGGTGGACGCCCTCGACCCGCGGGCTATAGACGAAGATCTCGCGGAAAGGACGGGGGAGCGGCAGCTCCTCGAGGTCGCGGGAATCCAGCTTGAAGGAGATGTAAGGCTTGTGGCCGCCCTCGGCGTCCGGCTGGTAGAAGTTGGTCCGCAGAGTCGACTGGATCACGTTGAGGAAACGGCGGATGATCCGGTCTTCGTCCAGATTGCTCACCTCTTCGAGCAGGGCCTCGATCTGGGTGACGATCTCCTGAACCCGCTGGTCCCGGTCGTCCTGGGAGCGGCTCGGATCGAAGCGCGCCTGGAAAAGATCGACCAGGCAGCGGGCGACCTGGGGATTGTTCTTCAGGGTCTGCTCCATGTAGGCCTGGCTGAAGGGGATCTGCGCCTGGCGCAGGTACTTGCAGCCGGCCCGCAGGACCTGGACCTCGCGGGCGGTCAAGCCGGCCCGCAGGACCAGCTTGTTGAAGCCGTCGTTCTCCATCTCGCCGCGCCAGACCCGGCCGAAGACGTCGTGAAAGGCGTCCTTGACCCTGGAGAGGTCGATCGACGCACCGTCCTCGGTCTCGATCTCGAAATCGTGGATCCAGACCGGGTGCACGCGGTCGCGCGGCCGCACGTCGAAAGGCACCTCGCCGACCACCCTGAGGCCCATGTTCTCCAGCATCGGCAGGATGTCCGACAGGGCAACTTTCGGTCCGGCGATAAAGGTCTTGAAGTGGACCTGGTGCTCCTCGGCCTCGATCGGCCGATAGAGGTTCATCGCCATTTCGCCGCTGGTCAGGGCCGCTTCGACCTGACGGATGTCGAAGACAGCGGTCTGGGCGTTGAAGTGTTCCTGATAGCCCGCCGAGAAGGCGGTGCCAAAACGGCGGACGCAACGGATTCCCTGCTCCTCGCCGCGATCCTCGATCAAGGCCTCTTCAAGGTGGTCCTCCCAGGAGCGCGCGGCCTCGGTCAGGCTCTGCTCCAGGGCCGCCAGATCGACCTCGGGGATTCGGCCAGGCTCGGTCTTCACGATGAGATGCAGACGGGCCAGGGCGGCGTCGGTCAGATGAGTGTAGAAAGCAGTGATTTCGCCCTCGAAGGCGCTGGCGACAATTTGCTGAAAGCGCTGTCGCAGGCCGGTATCGAAGCGGTCCCGCGGCACGTAGATCAGACAGGAGACGAAGCGCTCGAAGGGGTCGCGGCGCAGGAAGAGGGCGATGCGCTGGCGCTCCTGAAGATGCAGGATCCCCATCGCGATGTCGTGCAACTCGGCCGTAGCTATCTGGAACAGCTCGTCGCGCGGATAGGTTTCCAGGATGTGCAGCAGGGCCTTGCCGTCGTGGCTGCGCGGATCGAAGCCGGCGAGGCCGACCACGTTTGTGACCTTCTGGCGCAACATCGGGATCGCCATGGGGCTGCGCGAATAGGCGACCGAGGTCAGCAGCCCGACGAAGAGTCGTTCGCCGGTCACCTTGCCCTTCTTGTCAAAGCACTTGACCGCGATGGTGTCCAGGTGCACCCGCCGGTGCACCGTCGACATCCGGTTCGCCTTGGTGATCCGGAACAGCGAGGGCTCCTTCAGGAAGTGCAGCACGTCCTGGGGCACCGCGCCCTTGGTCCTGAGCCCGTCAAAGACGTAAACCGCCTCGTCGCGCAGCAAGCCGCGACCGCTGTCCGGTGTGACCGCCGCGATCGGCTTGTCGCCGCCCTGGCCTTCGAAGACGTACTCGCGGTAGCCGAGGTATGTGAAGTGGTCGTTGTCCAGCCACTTGAGGAAGGCCAAGCCCTCCTCGATGTCCTCCTTCGGCAGCGGTGGCGGACTTTTCTCGAGCTCGGCTATGATGGTCTGGCAAAGCCCGCGCATCTCCGGCCAGTCTTCGACCGCCGCACGGACGTCTGAGAGCACCCGAAGCAGGCCCGCCTCGACTTCCTCGAGGCGCTCGGGCGGCTGCTCGGATATCTGGATGTGCATCAAGGATTCGCGGACCGCCGTATCCGGCGCCAAGCCGGCCGCATGGTACGCCGAGAGCCGACCCTGGGCGTCGCGCTCGGCCGCCATGATCGGGTGGATGATCAGGTGGACCTCGACGTCGAGCCGATTCAGCTCCGAAGTCACGGAGTCTACGAGGAAGGGCATGTCGTCGTTCACGATCTCGACGATCGTGTGGGAGGACCGCCAGCCGTGCTCCTCCAGGCGCGGGTTGTAGGTCCGGATCTTGGGCCCGCCGGCCGGGCGCTTCTGGGCGAAACCCCAGATCGCCAGCGCCGCGCCGTAGAGGTTGTCGGCGCTCACATCGGCCAGGTCGACCGGCGGTATATGGGCGTAGAACTGCTGGACGAAATTCTCGACCGCGGCCCGCCGGTCGGGATCCATGCGCTCTTGAACCCGCTTGAGAACCCGCTCCAGAAGGTCGGCTTTCAGCTCTTCTGCCCGTGCGGCCATGATTTCGCTCCCCCGCAGGCGCCTGCCCAAGATCAGAGCACATTAACCATTGTTGCGGATTAGAGGAAGACGATGCCGCGCTGTGACAAACCGGGGTCACAGAGCGCGTCGCGGGCGGCGCTAAACCCGTTTTTAACCGGGCCTAAGCTAGACGTTCGGTCATACCCCGAAAAGCGGAACGCCGCCAGGGCCCATAGAAATCACAAGGGGGGCGAGACCCCCGGGGCCCGCGAAATCAGGGATACGACCCGGATGTTGATGGGCGAAGTCAGAGCCGAACAGTTCATGCGCGTGCTGGCGCCCGACGTCCGCGACTCCCTCTCCGCCGAGCAAGAGCGCGCCATCCGCGCCGCCGCGGAGAAGAACCCTTGGGACAACCACCCGGTCGACCTTCGCTTCAGCCTGCCGACCCCTTTCGGCCGCTTCTACCTGGCCTTGGTCGGCGGCCGCGAGCGGCGCAGCGCCGCGCGCCGGGCCCTGGACCGCAACCGCTTTCCCGCGTTCACCCTCGGCAACCTGATCCTTTTGACCGTCGTCTTCGGTGCGGTCGGCTGGCTGCTTTTCGGCAGCTAGGCGTCCGCCCTCCCTCGCCCCGTTCTCAACGGGGCACCGCAGCAACGTCCAAGATCGAAATCAACAGAAATGGAAATGCGAGCATGAGATCGATTCTTTGCAGTCTGAGGGGCCTGCGCTTCCGCACGTCCCCCGAGGCGAAGCCCGTGAAGGGCCGCTGGACCTTGACCCTGGCCGCCGCGCTGCTGGCCGCCACGGCCGCCTGGCAGCCGGCCCAGGCCGCGGAAATGCCGGAGGTCAACGACTTTGTCCTGACCCGCGGCATGGTCGAGCGCGAGCCGTCCGACCCGGTCGACGGTTTCTCCAGCGCCGATCGGCGCGGCTTTGCCTTCGCCCGGATCAAGAACGCCGGCGAGCCCACCAGCGTCGCCTTCGTCTGGACCCG
>JASJAL010000176.1 GCA_030067055.1 Kiloniellales bacterium
CAAGGCGTGTAGATCGCGAAAGCGGGTGTTGCAGAGCAGAAGACGGTCGTCGGAATCGAACATCGCAAAGCCGTCGCGCATTGCGTCGATAGCTTCTTCGAGGCGCCGCTGCGCAGTCTTTCGGCTGGCCTCGGCGCGCCGCTGGTCCGTGATGTCTCGCAGGTGCAGGATCGCCAAGGGCTCGTCCTGCAGTGCCATCTCGCTGATCACCAGCTCCAGGTTGAAGCGATCGCCATCGGCGCGCTGTCCCAGCAACTCGAAGGGACCGCCGCGCAGGAGATGGAAGCTGAGGGCGAGCCGGGTCTGCGGCTCGCTCTCTTGAGGCGAGGCAACAAGCAGGGTCGCCTTGCGACCTTCGGTCTCCGCCGCCGCACGACCGAAGATCCGCTCAGCGGCGCGGTTGAAGCTGGCGATGCGGCCTCTGCCGTCTATGGTGACGATCGCATCGAAGCTGTGCTCGACGATCTGCCGCATCAGGGCGTCCTTGCGACGGAGCTCCAGCCCCTGGGCCAGCAGACCGATGTCCTGCCTGTCGATCTGCTGGCCGAGCCCGTAGAGATATGGCAGGAGCAGCGAAAGCTGCCAGGGTGCGGCGTCTAGGCTCAGCGGAAAGCTCGCCTGGACCGCCAGCGACAAGGCGAAAACGCCGCAGACGCCGAAGCCTGCGAACAGCGTGCTACGGCGCCAGGACCAGCCGACGAAGCGTTCCGTCAGACCTAGGATCAGCAGCAGGCTGACCAGCAAGACCGGTAGAGGCCCGATCCGGGCGATCATACGGTCCTGGGCGATCGTCTCGTAGGCCATCGCCTGCACCACCGGTCCCGGCAGGATCCCGTAGGCCGGCACGGCAAGCTGCTCGCCGAGTTCGACGGCCGTCGCGCCGATGATGACCCGCTTGCCGCGGACCAGCGACTCGTCGAAGCGTCCGGCGAACACATCGGCGAAGGAGATCCTGGGAACGTCCTCGACCCGGATCCCGAAGTCGAAATAGAAGCCGGCCTCGGGCAGGTCGCGGCGCTGGGTGAGCAGGGCGCCCAGCGAAACCAGCCGGGTGTCGCCCCAAGGGATCAGCGCCGAAACGCGGCGAAGGACGCCATCGGAGTCCGGCTGCACGTTGACGCTGGCAACGGTCGCGTGGCGGGCGAAACGGGTCAGAGGCAGGCTGAGGGTGAATTCCGCGGGGCCATCCTCGCGCCCAACTCTTTGCATAAAGGCCGGCACAATCACCCGACCCGCCGAGCGCGCCAGGGCCTCTTCCAAAACGGCGTCGTCCGCCGGGGTCGAAGCGGAGCTGAAGTCGACATCGAAAGCCACCATTTCGACGCCGGCATCGATGAGGCGATTCAGCACGTCCGCATGATGCGCCCGCGGCCAGGGCCAGACATCGAGTTCCTGCAAGCTCTCGGCATCGACCTCAACAAGGACGACGTCGCCGGTGGCCGGCCGGCGCAGCAGGTCGTAGCGCAGGTCGAGGTAGCTCCGCTCGAGAAACTCGAGCCCGCCGCCGAGGTAGATCCCGGCAACCAGGGCGAAGATGACGAGGCGCGGCAGCCAAGCACGAAGCCTCCGGGCACCTGCGAGCCAGCGCTGCGGTGTGCTTCGTGGGAGGCCGGGCCCGCGGGTCATCGCAGTTCTCCGCGAGCTCGGCTACAAAGGGGACGCGACTCCTCAGTCGTCATCGTCACCCCCGTCGTCGTCATCGTCGGAACCGCCCGAACCGCCCGAACCGCCAGAACCGCCGGACCCGCCCGAGCCGCCCGAGCCGCCCGAGCCGCCAGAACCGCCAGAACCGCCAGAACCGCCGCTTCCCTTGCCGCCACCAGCCGAGCCACCGCCGCTTCCGGACCCGCCCGAGCCACCGTGCCCGGCGTTCCCCTGGTCGCCGCGATCGCCGTTGGATGTGCCGGGCCTTCCTCGTCCGGCATAAAACCAGCCCTGTTCGGCCGGTTCTTCGGGATCGCTCTGGGCTTCGCCGCCGGCCGCGGTGGCAGCACCTGCCAGCGCTGCCGCAGCCGGCGCCGAGAGAGGCGCGGCGGCAGTCGTTGCGAGCGAGACCCGGCCAGAACCCGCGGCGACCGAAGCGGTCAGCCCGGGCCCGACATCAGCGCTCTGACCGGTCGAGGCAGATGACACGCCGACCAGCCCGCCTTCGACGGTCACCGAAGCGCCACCGCGTTCAACTGACACGCCAAAGCGCGTGCCCTTGACCACGGCGGCAAGGAACGGGGTCTTCACCTCGAAATCCCAGCCCAGCCGCTTGGTAACTTCGAAGAAGGCCGAGCCGAGCAACTGGAAGATCCGGGTCCCGGAGCGGGATCGCGCCTCGGCCGGAAAGATCAGGTGGGTGTTCTGCTCGAGCGTGACCTCGTCCTGCGCCCGGACCAGCTTGGCAAAGCCCTTGAACCCGGTCATGACCTCAAAGCCCGGTGCCAGCACCTGCGCGCGTTGCAACGCACGCCAGTCTTCGGCTCCGGTTGCGCGATAGACGACGGGACCGGCCAGCGCCACCACGGCCCAGCCGGCAGCGGGAAGCGGATCGCGGCCGGTCAGAGCCGCGGACTGCGCTGGATCGGCTGAAGCCAGGCGACAGAACCCGAGCTGGACCAGGAGGACGGCCAAGACAAGCGGAGCCATCCTGGCCAACCAGGCCCGTCGCACGGGCCGACGGGGGCCATGATGTAGAACGGCAATCGCACCAGCGGCTGGCGCAGCCATATCTCGACCTCCCGGCATCAAATTATTAATCAGTTAATTTGTGTGAGTATTATAGCCGATAATTCAAGTACTATCCAAAATATTTTGTTGCCATATAAAATACTGATCTGACTTATTGTTACAAAAGTCGAGTATTATTTAAATAAAAAGGGGCGCCCAGGTAATCTGATTTCTTCAAGTCGCAAACAGGGCCGCCCCATCCCCTCCCACTGTTGCCCTGCCGACAACCGAGCTCAGCGAAGAGCGGCGACCTCCGAGCGAAGCGCTTGCCTCTCAGGCCCTGGCCGGGTTAGATCGTTCACGCTTTGTTTTCGCCGCTCCTTTCTAGAAATGCCCAGAAGCCCAAGATCCGGTGATCCGGGCACCACCGACCCGCAACCCCAAAGCCCAGGCTTCGGCAGCATCCTCGCTGCGCTGCGGCATCGCGACTTCCGCATCTACATATCCGGCAACGCCGTCTCTCTGATCGGGACATGGATGCAGCGGACCGCCGTCGGCTGGCTCACCTGGGAGCTGACCCAGTCCGGTTTCTGGCTCGGCTTGGTCGCCTGCGCCGACCTGCTGCCGGCCGTTGTGATCGGCCCCCTGGGTGGCGTGCTGGCAGACCGTTTCGACCGCCTGCGGATCATGATGACGGCCCAGACGGTGGCACTGCTCCAGGCCGCCACCCTCTTCGCCCTGACCGCCGGCGGTGTCATCGGGGTCGAGCTGCTGGCCTTGCTGGTCCTGGTCCACGGCGTGGCGATGGGCTTCAACCAACCCTCGCGCTTGGCCCTGATGCCGAGCTTGATCCCGTTGGCGGCCCTGTCGACCGGCATTGCGATCAACTCCGTCGCCTTCAATCTGGCGCGCTTCATCGGCCCCGCGCTGGCCGGCCTGCTGATCGTCAGCATCGGCGTGGCGGGCGCCTTTGCCGCGAACGCGCTCAGCTTCCTCATCTTCTTGGTCGCCTTGTCACGGCTCCGCCTGAACGATACCCCGCAGTCTCCGAGAGACCGAGAAGGCGCCAGCGTGCTGGCGGAGCTCCGCGACGGCATCGGCTACACGTTCGGGCATCCCGGCATCGGGCCGATGCTTTTCTTGCTCGCCACCCTATCGCTCGGCGTCCGTCCCTTTATCGACCTGATGCCGGGCTTCGCTGCAGAGGTCTTCGGCGGGGGAGCCGATACCCTGGCGCTGCTGAGCTCCACCGTCGGGCTGGGCGCCATCGCGAGCGGGCTGTGGATCGCCCGGCGCGGGCCGCGCGGCCTGACCCGGCTGGTGCTGATCAACACCCTTCTGGCGAGCCTGGCCATCCTCGGCTTCGTCGCGACCGACCTGCTGTGGTTCGCGCTGATAAGTGTCGCCCTGGCCGGCATGGCCCTGGTCGCCAGCTCGGTCTCGATGCAGACCCTAATGCAGCTGGCCGTTGACGGTGCCAAGCGGGGCCGTGTGCTCAGTCTCTACGGCATCATCTTCATCGGCGGTCCGGCCGCAGGCGCCCTCATCATGGGTTCGCTTTCGGAGTATCTCGGCCTGCGCCTGCCTCTGGCGGGCGGCACGCTTCTCGTGCTTCTGGTCTGGCTCCGGACTTGGCGACGGCGGCAGGCCATCGCCGCTGCGCTGGAGCCCTGATCGCTGGGCTTTCGCCCCCTGTCAATCCGGCCTCGCCGTGCTACAACCCGGGCCGGCAGGCGTTGACGGGAGGACGAGGTCATGGCGCACGAAACCCGGATGGAAAGCGACTCCATGGGCGAAATTGCGGTCCCGGCGGACCGCTACTGGGGCGCCCAGACCCAGCGGTCGCTGCAGAACTTCAAGATCGGCGGCGAGACCATGCCGCCGCAGCTGATCAAGGCCTTCGGCGTCCTGAAGCTGGCCGCCGCGCGCAGCAACATGGCACTCGGCGAGCTGGACGAAGGAATTGGCGCCGCGATCTGCCAGGCTGCCGAAGAGGTGGTCGAGGGCCAGCACCTGGATCACTTTCCCCTGGTCGTCTGGCAGACCGGCTCGGGCACCCAGACCAACATGAACAGCAACGAGGTCATCGCCGGCCGCGCCAACGAGATCCTGACCGGCCAGCGCGGCGGCAAGGAGCCGGTGCATCCCAACGACCATTGCAATCGCGGCCAGTCCTCCAACGACTCCTTTCCGACCGCGATGCACATCGCCGCAGTGCGTCAGCTGGTCGAGGAGACCGTGCCGGCCCTTGGCCGCCTGCACGCGGCGCTCGACAGCAAGGCCACGGCCTTCGCCGACATCATCAAGATCGGCCGCACCCACCTGATGGACGCGACGCCCCTGACCCTGGGCCAGGAGTTCTCCGGCTACGCCAAGCAGATCGAGCTAGGGATCCGCCGGGTCGAGGAGGCCGTTCCCCGGCTGACCCAGCTGGCCCAGGGCGGCACCGCGGTGGGCACCGGTCTGAACGCGGCGGCGGGTTTCGCCGAGCGCTTCGCCGAGGAGGTCTCGAAGATCACCGGCCTCTCCTTCCAGACAGCGGACAACAAGTTCGAGGCCCTCGCCGCCCACGACGCCATCGTCGAGGCCTCCGGCGCCCTCAACACGGTCGCCTGCTCGCTGATGAAGATCGCCAACGACATTCGCCTGCTGGGATCGGGACCTCGCTGCGGCATCGGCGAGCTGCTCCTGCCGGCCAACGAGCCGGGTTCCTCTATCATGCCCGGCAAGGTGAACCCGACCCAGGCCGAGGCCATGACCATGGTCTGCGCCCAGGTCATGGGCAACCACGTGACAGTATCGATCGCCGGCTCCAACGGCCACTTCGAGCTCAACGTCTTCAAGCCGGTGCTGATCTACGGCCTGCTGCAGTCGGCCAAGCTGATCGCCGACGCCTGCGACAGCTTCAACCAGAACTGCGTCGCCGGCATCACGCCGAACACCAGCCGCATCCATTCGCTGATGGAGGAATCGCTGATGCTGGTCACGGCCCTGAACCCCCATATCGGCTACGACAACGCAGCCAAGGTGGCGAAGAAGGCCTACGCCGAGGACAAGACCTTGAAGGCGGCGGCGGTAGAGCTGGGTCTCTTGACCGACGAGCAGTTCGACGACTGGGTACGGCCGGAGAACATGCTGGGGCCCAAGGCCTAACGACATGCGGCGGTCGCGCGCCCGATGACCGATCGAGTGCGACCGCTCAAGCGGTCGATCACCATCTCCGGTCACCGGACTAGCTTGTCCCTGGAACAAGTCTTCTGGGACAGCCTGGCTGAGTTCGCCCGAGCCGACGGCGTGTCGATAAACCGCCTGCTGACGGATATCGACAAGAGCCGGGCCAGCAATCTCTCGAGCGCTGCCCGCGTTTATGTGCTGGAGCGGCTGCGGCGCGAGGCCGGGCGGACGCTCACTCCGCCGGCGGGCTCTGCAAGCCCTCCAGGATCTGCTTGATGAAGTCTTCCGGCTTGGCCGGCTCTGGCTCGGCCGGCTCCGGCTTGGCCCCTGGGGCGGGCGGAGCGACCTCGTCTTCTGCCGGCGGTGTCCATTCCGGCTGCGCCGCGGCTTCGGGCGCCGGCGGCTCTTCCTCGGCGGCGGTGGCGCCGGCCGGATCGGGGGCCTCGAGGCCCGGCTCCTCGGGAACCGGGATCGCCGGTTCCGGGGCCGGTTCAGGCTCCGGCTCCTTGCGGCGCTGAAAGGCCTGGCCACCGACCCGGACGTTCGGCTTGTCCAAGGCGCCGGTCAGGCCAACGCTCAGGTAGGCTTCGCCCGGCTGCGCGTCGCGAAACACTTCTGTTTCGGACTCCAAAGTCCATTCCACCAGATCCGCCTGCCCGGCGAGGCGCGCCACCGCCCCCTGGCCGGTCAGCTGTGTGTCGCGCGTGGTGGCGACGCCGTTCTCAAGCACGAAGCTGCCGCTGAGGGTCGCCGGGGTGCCGGCGAAGGACCCGAGCAGCAGCATCGAAGCATCCGCAACGCCTTGGATCTGCTTGAGTTTCTGACCCAGAACCCCGAGCAGCGCGGCACCGACCTGCTCCTCCTGCTTGGCGGTGACGGTGACCTTGCCTTCGATGGTGCCCTGCCCATCCAGGCTGGAGATCAGGTCGTGCTCGCTGCGCCCGCGAGAGACCAGGTCGGCGTTCATGGTGACCGGCCCGGCGGCACGGTCGAAATCGAACTGCTGGAGCAAAAGCGGCTTGAGATCGACGTCGACCGCGGAGATCCCGGCACCGAGCTCGATCTCGCCGCGCAGGTCGGCCTTGCCGATCACCGTGAGCTTGCCGCCAAGGAAGCCGCCGGCGAGGTTCCTGAGGTTCAGGATGCCGTCCTGGAGCTCGGCATCGAGCGAGGCCTCTTCGAGCCGCAGGTCTTCGAGCGCCAGAGCCGCGGCCGTCAGCTTGAGCTCGGCATCGAAGCCCAAGAATCCGGCCACGTCGATCGGCGTCCGCGACCAGCGCCCGTTCGACCTGCCTCCTGCGGGTCTGTCGGTCGAGGACCCGCCAGCCGAGCGCGCGCCTGCCCCCAGCAGAGCGGCAAGCGGCAGGCTGTCTGAAGAGAGCTCGGCGGCGACCTTAGGGCGCTCGCCATCGAGATCGACCGCCAAGCGGCCCTCCAGGTTGCTCTCGCCGAGACGGCCCTGCAGATCGTCCAGTCGAAAAGCGGTCGCGGTTCCTGTCAGCTTTGCCTTGAGGTCCATCAGGCCCAGGTTCCGATCTTCGAGGGCCGGGTCGGCAAGCCGGGACAGCAAGAACGCGAGATTGCGGTGTTCCGCGCTGACCGCCAGGTCGAAGCTGCCGGCGCCCTCCAGGGGCTGCACGCGCCCCTGCGTCGCGAACTTGCCGCCGAGGCTGTCGATGGTCAGATCGAGATCGAAGGCGGCCGGGTCACCGGCGACCGAGCCGGAGATCTCGCTCGGCCCGAGCTTGGCATAGAGCTCCGGATCCATGCCCAAGGCCTGCGCGAGGCGGCCGGGATCACCCATGCCCAGCTTGAGCTGGAGGTCGGCCTTGGGCATTTCGTCAAGCTTGTCGACGGTGCCCTTAACCTCGAGGCGACTGCCGACGAAGTCTCCGATCCGGCCCTCCTTGAGGGTCAGCTTGCCTTCCTGCAACGTGCCGGCCAGCGCGACATCCCGATAGCTGTTGTCCTGGGCCGTCAGCTCGCCGACCTGCACGTTGAGGTTGGCGTCAAATCGCGACCAGAGGCTTGACTCGGGCTCGCCATCACCGCCATCTCCCGGCTCCGACTCGGCCGTGATCGGGCCTGCCGGCAGGTAGGCGTCCAGGTCCAGCTTGTCCGCAGCCAGGCCGATACCGAAGGCCGGCCGCTTGCCCAGGGCGACGACCACGCCGCCGTTGATCTGGCTGATATCCAGGGTCAGGTCCAGATCGGTCAGGTCGATCCGCTTCGCGGAGGCCGCCAAACTGCTCCTGAGGTTCATCCGGCGCAGCCGATCGGCAGGGAGGTGTTCGACATCGACCCCGAGCCAGGCGAGCTGGCTGCGCAGGTTGCTGGTCGCGGCCTCGACCCGTCCCACGAAACGTGCGTCTTTCGCTCCGGCCTCAAAGCCGCCGGACAAGGAAACCGCAGCACCGCCGGGCAACAACGCGGCGGCCTGATCGACCGCCAGAACCCCATTTTCGATGCGCGCCGCCACGGCGACCTGGCGCACCACTTGCTCCCGATAGACCAGGGCCTCGATCCCTAGATCCAAACGCGCCACGAAGTCCTTCGGAATGGCGATATCTGCCGCGGTCTCGCCGCCCTCGGTCGCGGGCGCCGCGGCGCCGCCCTCGCTCGCCTCGCTCTCCGGCGGCGAAAGCGCATCGAGGTCGAGGCGCGGGATCGTGACCGCGAGCTTGCCCTCGGGTTTGTCCCCGAGACGAAGCAGACCCTCGCCGGTGGCCGAGCTCTCGCCCAGGGTAATGGCGATCTTCTGGGCCGAGATTTCCTCGGGCTCGCCGGAGATCTCGGTCTCGATCACGAAGGGCAAGGCGAGCTGCGATGGCTGATCGGACACCGGCTGACCGGCCAAGGCCGCGACAGCCTGGGCCAGGTCGCTGCCCTCTGCCTGGAGCTTACCCCGGAACGCAAGGGTATCGGGATGCTGAGACAAGGATCCGGAGAACTTCGCCTTGGCTTCGATCGGCCGCGGGCGCAGGGCCATGCGCAAAGGGATCGCGCCCGCCTCTGTCCAGCGGCCGATGGCCAGCTCGACACCCGTTTCGACGCCGCGGAGACGCACCTCGCCGTCCAGCAGGAGCGGACCGCGCAGCGACTCGGCCGCCAGTTCGACGTCGACCTTTTCGACCTTTTCGTCGATGCCGCCCTGCGCGTCCCTGTAAATCAGTGTCCCGTTACTGATCGTGAAGCTGTCGAAACGGACGTCGACAGGAAAATCGCCGATCTGCCGGGGCGCCGCCACGCTCTCGCCCGCGCCGCCCCCGGGCTCTCCGTCGTCACCGACGTCCCAGTTGCGCCGCCCGTCCTCGAGGACCTCCATGAGGATCACCGGCTCGACCAGTTCGATGGTCTGGACCCGCACATCGCCGCTCAAGAGCGGCATCAGCTCCACGCGCACCTGCAGCGCCTTGATGATCGCCATGTCCTGCGCGGAGCCGCCGGGAAGGTTCGCCAATCGCACGTTGGCGGCGGAAAAGCTGGGAGTCGGGACGATCTGCAGATTGATGTCGCCCTCGATGGCGAGGGCGCGGCCCGTCGCCTTCTCGAACTGGGCCGTAATCTCAGCCTTGTGAGCGTTCCAATCGACCAGGCCCGGGCCGACCAGCACCACCGCGACGGCGAGCACAATCAAGCCGAGCAGGCCATAGAGGACGTACTTCACAGATGCTCTCCCCGCACCCCCGTGCGCCCGGGATTCCAGCCCCGGCTGGCGCCTGCCGCAATCCCGCCGTCGCCCTGGAAACCTGTAGCCGCAGCAGGTCCCACGCGAGCCTCTTCGCCGGCCGTGCGGTCTTCTTGGGGTGGAAGACTACCGCAGGAGACCTGGCTTCGGTCCAGCAAAATCGACGTCGCGCCAGCGGTTTATGGCCCAAGCCAGAGAGTCTGGCAAGGCGTTCGCCAAGGCCCGTTGCTCGGCCGGTCAGACGCTGAAGATCTTACCCGGATTCATCAGGTTCTCCGGATCGAGAGCCTGCTTGACGGCGCGCATCACGGAGACCGCCTCGCCGTGCTCGGCCTGCAGGAAGCCGAGCTTGCCATAGCCGATCCCGTGCTCGCCTGTACAGGTGCCGCCGAGGGCCAGCGTTCGCATGATCATGCGGTCGTTGACGTCCTTGGCGCGCGCCATCTCCTCGGCGTTATCGGGGTCGACCAGGAAGACCAGATGGAAGTTGCCATCGCCCACATGTCCGACGATCGGCGCGATCAACCCGGAGGCGTCGATATCGGCCCGAGTTTCGAGCAGACATTCCGCCAGCTTGGAGATCGGCACGCAGGCATCGGTGGCCCAGCCCTCGGCCCCCGGGCGCAACGCCAGTGCGGCATAGTAGGCATCGTGCCGGGCCTGCCAGAGCTTGTTCCGCTCCTCCTGGCGAGTTGCCCAGCGGAAGTCGCCGCCGCCGAACTCGGCCGCGATTTCGCCGACCTGCTCGGCCTGCTCTTGGACCCCCGCGGTGCTGCCGTGAAACTCGAAGAACAGGGTCGGCTTGGCCGGGAAATCGAGGTCCGAATAGCGGCTGCAGGCGTCCATCTGGACCTCGTCCAGCAGCTCGATGCGAGCGACCGGGATTCCGCTCTGGATGGTCAGGATCGTCGTGTTCACGGCGCCCTCGAGGTCGTCGAAGGCGCAGACCGCCGCCGAAGTCGCCTCGGGAATCCCGTAAAGCCTCAGCTGAACCTCGGTGATCACCCCGAGCGTGCCTTCCGAGCCCACGAAGATCCGCGTCAGGTCGTAGCCGGCCGCCGACTTCCGCGCCCGGCCGCCGGTCCGGATAACCCGCCCGTCAGCGAGGACCACGGTCAGCCCCAGGACGTTCTCGCGCATGGTCCCGTAGCGAACCGCATTGGTGCCAGACGCCCGCGTCGCGGCCATCCCGCCCAGGGAGGCGTCGGCGCCGGGGTCGATCGGGAAGAACAGTCCGGTGTCGCGCAGATACTCGTTCAGCTGCTTGCGGGTCACGCAGGCCTGGACCCGGCAGTCCAGGTCCTCGGCATTGACCTCCAGGACCTCGTTCAACGCCGAGAGATCGATGCAGACGCCACCCTTCAACGCCGCCACATGGCCCTCCAGCGAGGTCCCGGTGCCATAGGCAATGACCGGCTTGCCGTGCGCCGCGCAGACCTTGACGATCTCTGCGACCTCCTCGGTCGACTGCGCGAAGGCCACGGCCTCGGGCGGATAGGCCGCATGGTAGGAGACATCCTTGCCGTGATGCTCGCGCACCGCGGCCGAGGTCGAGAGCCGCTCTCCCAAGAGGGCCTGCAAGGCCTCGATCGCCGGATCCCTTGCAGCTGGCTCGGTGCTCACGCGTCACCTCCTTCTTCAGCGCGCAGAATACCAGACCGCTGCGGTCCGGTTAAGGCTGGCCTCGCCCCCGGATTTCAAGGGCCCTTGGCCATGTTTTCCGGCAGCCAGGTGGCGACCTCGGGGACCAGGACCAGAAGCGCGACCGCGAGGACCATGATCCCGAAGAACGGCACCGCCGCCCGGGCGATGAAGCCCATGTCCTTCCCTGTCATGCCTTGCAGGACGAAGAGGTTGAATCCGATGGGCGGGGTGATCTGGGCCATCTCGACGACGATCATCAGATAGATGCCGAACCAGATCATGTCGAAGCCGGCGGCCCGCACCATCGGCT
>JASJAL010000177.1 GCA_030067055.1 Kiloniellales bacterium
TCCGTCGCCCCGGAGGTGAAGACGATCTCGCGCGGCTCGGCGCCGATCAGCTCGGCGACTTCGGCGCGGGCCGCCTCGACCCCGGCCAGGGCCTTCCAGCCGTAGGCGTGATGCACCGAATGCGGGTTGCCGAAATGTCCGGTCAGATAGGGCATCATCGCCTCCAGAACCCGCGGATCCAGGGGCGTGGTGGCTTGGTTGTCCATGTAGATCGGGGTCTCTTCGGAGCGCTCCTGCACCCGCATCCTCCTCTGCTCCGGGACTTCGTTCGGTGATATCCGGGCGGGCGCCAGAAGCTAGGCGGCCCGCCGTCTGTATAGCCCGTCCCAGGCCTCGATGAAACGCTCCAGGTCGGCCTCGGAGGTCGCCCAGCCCAGGCTGACGCGGATCGCCGATGCGGCGGTCTCCGCGTCCATTCCCATGGCCTGCAGGACGTGAGAGGGCTCGACCTTGCCCGAGGAGCAGGCCGCCCCCGAACTGACCGCGATCCCGGCGAGATCGAGCGCCAGCAGCTGGGTCTCGGCCGAGAGGCCTGGCAGGGCGAAGCAGCTGGTATTGGCCAGGCGCGGCGCTTCCGCCCCGAAGATCACGAGCTCCGGTGCCAGCGTCTTCAAGCGGGCCTCCAGCCCGTCGCGCAAGCGGACCAGCTCCGGGTCAGGCTTGGGCGCCTCCAGGACCGCCGCGGCCGCCGCCCCGAAGCCGGCGATGGCCGGCACGTTCTCGGTCCCGGCCCGGCGCCGGCGTTCCTGGCCGCCGCCGCGGATCAGGGGCGCCGGGGCCAAGCCCTCGGCCAGGACCAGGGCGCCAGCGCCCAGCGGGCCGCCCAGCTTGTGGCCCGAAAGGCTGACGGCCGAGACCCCCAGGGCCGTGAGATCGATATCCAACCTTCCGGCCGCCTGAACGGCGTCGCAATGGACGAGAGCGCCCCGTGCCCGGGCCAGGGCGGAGATCTCCGCGACGGGCTGGATCACCCCGGTCTCGTTGTTGGCCAGCATCACCGACACCAAGGTCGGCCCCGCCGCCTCGCCGTTCTCGGCCAGGGCCTCGCTCAGAGCGTCCAGATCGATCCGGCCCTGGCGGTCGACCGGCAGACGCTGCGCCTCGGGGGCGGCCTGCAGAACCGAGTCGTGCTCGACCGCCGAGACCAGGATCCGGTCAGCCAGCAGCCCGGAAAGGGCCAGGTTGTTCGCTTCGCTGCCGCCGCTGGTGAACACGACACCGGCGGGCTGGCCCCCGACCAGGGCCGCCACGGCCTCGCGCGCGTCCTCGACCCGGCGCCGGGCCCGGCGTCCGAACCCGTGCACGGACGAAGGATTGCCGGTTTCCCGCAAGGCCGCCTCCAGGGTGGCCGCGGCCTCCGGGCGCAGCGGCGCGGTGGCGTTGTAGTCCAGGTAGACGGATCGGGCCATGGCTGTCACCGGGCCGCTACGCGGCCGTCGCGGGCCGCTATTCCGCGGCCACCACCGGGCCGTCGCCGGCCAGCAGGCTGCTGGTCCCGAGCACCCGCCGATCGACCACGTCGGCCACGGTGACCGAGCTCAGATAGAGGTAGATCTGGTTGCCCAGTTCTTCCCAAAGGTCATGGGTCGCGCAGCGGCTCTTGTTGCTGCGACAGCCGAGCGGCTGGCCGGGCGTGCAGCGAGTCGTCCGGATCGGCTCGTCGACCGCCAGGATGATGTCCGAGATACGGATTTCCTCGGGCGGTCGCGACGGCAGATAGCCGCCGCCGGGGCCGCGAACACTGCGGACCAGGCCGCCGCGGCGCAGCTTCGCAAAGAGCTGCTCCAGATAAGACAAAGAGATCTCCTGCCGCTCGGCGATATCGGAGAGGGCAATCGGCTTGCCGTCGCTCTGGGCCGCCAAGTCGACCATCGCCATCACCGCATAGCGTCCCTTGGTGCTGAGCTTCACCGCCTATCCTCCAACTGCGCGCTCAAGCGCTCGTCATCAGCATTTGCCCTGGGGGGCATCGGCACCGCCTTCGTCGGCGGCCGCCGGATCGACACCCAGGCCGTCAACCTCGCCACCGGCATCGCTTCGAGCCTCCAACTCGGCGACTCGGGCGCGCAGACTAGAAACCTCGTCCAGCAGGCCCTCGATCGCCCGCGCTACCGGGTCGGGCAGATCGCCCGTCGGCGTGCCGTAGGCGACGAAAGCCGGCTGCTCTTCCCGCTTGGCCGCCGGCTGAATCACCTTGCCGGGTACGCCGACCACGGTCCCACAGGATGGTACGTCCTTGGTCACTACCGCGTTGGCGCCGACCCTGGCGTTGCTGCCGACCGTGATCGGTCCCAGGATCTGCGCCCCAGAGCCAACGATCACGCCGTGCTCCAGGGTCGGATGGCGCTTCTGGTTGCGCTGGCTGTCGCTGTCGACGCTGGGCGCCACGCCGCCCAGGGTGACGTCATGGTAAAGCGTGACGTCGTCGCCGATGCTGCTGGTCTCGCCGATCACCACGCCCATTCCGTGGTCGATGAACAGGCGGCGACCGATGCTGGCGCCGGGGTGGATCTCGATCCCCGTGAACCAGCGTGCGGCCTGCGAGAGGAAGCGACCGGTGAGGTGCCAGTCGCGGCGCCAGGCAGCGTTGGCCACGCGATAAAGCAGAATCGCCTGAAAACCGGGATTGCAGAGCGCGACCTCGAAACGAGACCGCGCCGCCGGATCACGGCGCATGATCGAGTCGATCTCTTCCACCAGGAACTTGAACATCGCCTTACCCGTCGTGCTATGATCCGCGCCCGTTAGACCTCCCGGAGAGCTCGCCCCCGGCCTTCGAAAACATATCGGGTCGGATATGGTTTGTCCGAGTAATTTTCTCAAGTTTAACCCTCGGCCACTGGTAACACCAGCCGCGAGACCCGATATCTACGCTGAGTTTTCCTAGATCCTGACGTGAAGCAAACTCATGGATACCGCCGATGCCTGACGTGATCTTCAACGGACCTGAAGGTCGCCTGGAAGGACGCTACCAGCACAGCAAGGCGCCAACCGCTCCGATCGCCCTGATGCTGCATCCGCATCCGCAGCACGGCGGCACCATGAACAACAAGGTCATCTACAATCTTTACCATGCCTTCGCCCGCCAGGGCTTCTCGGTGCTGCGCTTCAACTTCCGCGGCGTCGGGCGGTCTCAGGGCATCTACGATCGCGGCGAGGGCGAACTCTCGGACGCCGCCTCGGCCCTGGACTGGCTGCAGTCGATCAACGAGAACGCCTCGGCCTGCTGGATCGCGGGCTTCTCCTTCGGAGCCTGGATCGGCATGCAGCTGCTGATGCGCCGGCCCGAGATCGCCGGTTTCGTATCCGTAGCCCCGCCGGCCAACCAATACGACTTCAGCTTCCTCGCGCCCTGCCCGTCTTCGGGGCTGGTGATCCAGGGCAGCCGGGATGAGATCGTTCCCGAAACCGCGGTGGCGAAGCTGGTCGACAAGCTCTCGCAGCAGCGCGGAATCAAAATCGATTACCGGGTCATCCCCGGGGCCAATCACTTCTTTACCGAACAGATGGACCAGCTGAACGGGCACGTCGAGGACTACCTGGCCAAGGCCGAGAACAGCGCCGTCGCCGCCGCACGATAGCCCCAGATTCCAGACGGGGAAGACGGGACGGCGGTGATCCGCGCGACGATTACCTGGCCACGGCCCAGCGTTTGAGACGGCGGCGGGATTGTGATATGGCAGCGCCGCCCCGGCACGCAGCCGGACGTCCATCGGGAGCCCCTCGGCCAACATGAGCAAGCTGCGATCCGATTTTCTGCGCACCCTCGACCAGCGCGGCTTCATCCATCAGTGCACGGACCTGGAGGGCCTGGATCAAGAAGCGAGCCAGGGGCGTATCGTCGCCTACATCGGCTACGACCTCACCGCGAGCAGCCTGCACGTCGGCAGCCTGGTTCAGATCATGCTGCTGCGCTGGCTGCAGCAGACGGGACACCGGCCTATCGTCCTGATGGGCGGCGGCACGACCAAGGTGGGCGATCCCTCGGGCAAGGACGAAATGCGCCAGCTGCTCGACCTCGAGGGCATCGAACGCAACAAGGAGAGCATCCGGCGGATCTTCGCCCAATTTCTCACCTTCGGCGACGGACCGACGGACGCTGTCATGATCGACAATGCCGAGTGGCTGGACGAGCTCAACTACATCGCCTTCCTGCGAGACTACGGCCGGCACTTTTCGGTCAACCGCATGCTGACCATGGATTCCATCCGCCTGCGCCTGGAGCGGGAGCAGCCGCTGTCGTTCCTGGAGTTCAACTACATGGTGCTGCAGGCCTACGATTTCGTGGAGCTGGCGCGGCGTCACGGTTGCCGCTTGCAGATGGGCGGCTCGGATCAATGGGGCAACATCGTCAACGGAGTCGAACTCGGCCGCCGGGTCGAGCAGACGGTCCTTTACGGCCTGACCACGCCTCTGATCACCAACGCCTCGGGCGCCAAGATGGGCAAGACCGCCGAGGGCGCGGTCTGGCTGAACGAGGAGCGGCTTTCGGCCTACGACTACTACCAGTTCTGGCGCAACACCGAGGACCCCGACGTCGGCCGCTTCCTGCGCCTTTTCACCGAGCTGCCAGAGACCGAGATCGCCCGCCTCGAGGCCCTCGAGGGAGCTGAGATCAACGAGGCAAAAAAAATTCTCGCCCTGGAGGCGACCCGGCTCTGCCGCGGCGACGCCGCCGCGTCGGCGGCGGCCGAGACCGCGCGCAAGACCTTCGAGCAGGGCGGCCTCGGCGAAGCCCTCCCGAGCCTGGAGCTGTCGGCGGCCGATCTGTCGGCCGGCCTGCCGGCCTACGAGCTGTTCAGCCGCAGCGGCCTGACCAAAAGCAACGGCGAGGCCAGGCGGCTGATCAAGGGCGGCGGCGCCAGGATCAACGACCAGAGAATCGAGGACGAGGCCCGGGTGGTCACCCTGGACGACCGCAACAGCGACGGTGTCGTCAAGCTATCGGCCGGGAAAAAACGTCACGCCCTGGTCCGGATCGCCTGATCCCTCGCTTTCTGCCGAGGAACGGGAGATGCCGCTTTAACGGTCGCCACGCCCCGACGGCAGCGCGGTCATGTCATCGCTGGGCCGTGAATCGTCGCCATCGCTGTCGAAGATGTCGAAGATGCCCCGCAGAAAGCCGGGCGTGAGCGCCGCGAGCGGATTGACGCTGACTTCGGGGTCGTCGCTCGGCCCCTCCACCTCGTAGGTGAATGCAATCAGGCCTTCGCCTTCGCCGCCGGTCAGGATGTTGCCGATGATCGGGATGGCCCCGAGGATTCGGTTCAGGAAATAGGCTGGCACGACCGTGCCCTCGACATCGATCCAGCCGCGTCCGAGATCCACCTCGCCCTGCGTGGTGATTCCGAGCGAGGTGCCGTAAACGCGAAGCAGTTCCGTCGAAAGGCGATCTTCCTCGTAGGTAAAGTCGCCGGTCACCCGGTCGAAGACGAGACCCTCACCACCGAGGGATTCGAGAATCCCGGTCAGCGAAGCCACGGTCAGCACCTTGGCCAAAATCGGCGCGTCATAGACCCGAAATCCGTCGGCCTCGATCCGGCCTTTGATCGGACTGGCAGGGTCCGGGCTTTCGGTTTCACCCGTGACCTCCAGCTTGCCGCCGTCGATGCTGGGTTCGATGGCGAGAGCGCGGAGAATTGCGCCCAGATCGCGAGACCGCACCGCCAAACGGCGAGTGCCGTCCTCGACTGGAACCAAACGCAAGTTAAGCGTCACCGGGCCTCGATCCGCCTCCGCTTCCGAATCCCCATAGCTCTCCTCGGGTGCCTCGCCGAACCTGCCGCCAAACGCGTTTGACTTCGCGCGCGGCTCGGGCGGGGGCGGTGCTTTCGGATGGCGGGCGAGGATCTCGGGAACCTGGCCGTCGATTTCCATTCTGTCCCAGCCGCCCTCGGCGCGCACCAGCCGAAGCCGGACGTTCTCCAAGTACTCTTCCGGCCCGAAGTAAACCCGATCGAGCCATTTGGCCTTGATGTCGAAGGGCTGCACAGCCGGCGGCGCCTCGCCTTTTGCAACCTCGGCGGGCTGCTCTTCGGCAGCTGGCTCCAGGTCTTCCGGGCCCTCGGACTCATCGTTGAGACGAGGGCTGAGATCGATTGTCCCGGTGCCCAGATCCACCTGAAGCACCTCACCACCTTCTCTGACGACAACATTTGAGAGCCGGGTTCGCCCGACTGCCAGTTCCTTCAGATTCACGGTTATGATTTTGCGGTCATTCGGGTCGACGGCCACGCTGCCGGCGCCTTGCAAGTCACCGGCATCGATACGAAAAGTCTCGACTCTGTCCAGGACTCCCTTGTCGAAGACCACCGTTGCTGTCGCGGTCGCGTCGGCGCCCGGCCGCTTGCTCCAGCTGAGAATTGGAAAGGTCAGCCTCGCCAGGCGCAGATTAGAACTGGCCTCAACCCTGGTCAGATCGTTGCGATCGACGGTGACGACAACCTGGGTCACGGAGGGCCCCTCGATATAGGGAACCACGTCGACGCCGAAGGACGCCCAGTCCGCGACCTCGACCCGCGGCACCCTGGCAGCAATCCGCGAACTGATCAGGCTGTCCGAGCTGAAGAACTCCTGCCAGTCGAGCGTCATGCCGAGGTCGTCGAGGCGAATTGGGCCGCTGATCTGCATGCTCTTGGTGTCGAGAACGAGTTGCAGCCGGGGCGCGCTCAAGCTCTTGTCGAGCAGGATCCCCTCGACGCTGACATCGGTCAGGGTCGCTTCCGTTTCGACCCGGATCTCATCCACGGAAAGATCAGACTCAAGCGGAAAACTCAGGCGCAGCCGGCCGTCGGATTTCCCGGAGGCCTTGGCGGGTTCGATGCCCATGCTGCTGAGCAGGTCAAGGCGCTCGTGATCGAGCAACTCCAGTTTCTCGCGGAGCGGCCCCACCACCTTGATGTCGATGTCGATGTCTTGATCCACGACGTCGAGACCGGTGATCGTGATCTCACCCTCTGGAACGGCTATGTCGCCAAGCCTGCCGCCTTTGGGATGAAGGACGAACTCCTTGGCATTGAAGGTGGCCTCACCGCTGATTTCGGTCACCGGCGGGAGTGGTCTCAGGTAATGCACCGAAAGATCGCTATAGGTCAGCCGACCGAAGACTTCTCGTGCCCGCACCTCCTGCTCGGCGTCGTCCGGAATCAAGATGTCGAGGTTGATTTCGGCGGTGTCGGCCAGTCCATTGCGGATGTTCTCAGTGACCCAAGACCTCGCATTGGTGCTGAGGCCCAAGGGCCAGTAGCTGGCCAGATCGTCCAGCGCGATCGCCTGACTGGTTGCCCGGGCCTTGATGACAACGCCGTCGCTCTGAAGCTCGGCGCTGCCGACCAAGCCGACCTGCGGGCCCAGGTCGGATTCACTGCCGAGGGACAAGGTCGCGTCCTCGATCCGCATCTTATCGCCCGCACCGTCGAAGACCCCGCGGGCCCTGAAGGATCGCACCGGCAACGGCGCCGGCCAGAGGTCCGAGATGGCAATCTGACCGGGCCCGCCAGAAACGTCGAATCCGAGGTTGGTGACATGGCCCTGCGCGTTGAAGGCGGAGATCAAGGTCCCCTTCATGGCCACGTCCACACCGGCGAGCGTGCTGAGGTCCGGCGACAGGAGGGCGAGATCGGAAAGCAGCACCTCATCGACATTGACCACCAGGTCCAGGCGCTGGGATGCACGGTGAAAGGAGAAAGCGCCGCGCACGCCGGAAATCTCCTTGGGTTCAGCGATATCGAGTGAAAGCTCGCCCGCGAGTCCCGTAGGACCACGACGAATCCCAATGTTGGTCGACTTGGCCCACCAGTCGACGCCCGCTTGCTCGTCGCGAACCAGCAACTGGCCGTCGAGGATATTGAGCTCGCGCAGATAGGACATGACCCTGCTCGGATCGCGCTCCGCCTGCAATTCGGCCAGCAGTTCAGGGATAATCCCGGCGAGTTCCGGAGCCGCCTCCTCTGGCGCCGGTTCCGCCGAGTCGCCGTCTCCGAAATGGAAACTGCCGTCGGCCTTCCGGAGCACGGTGATTCGAGCCCCGACAATAGCGACGCGGGTCGGGGCCAGGGTGCCCGAAAGCAGCGCGGTCAAACTGAAACCGATCTCGACGTCCGGCAGCGACAGGATGGGCCGGCCTTCCTGGTCGCGCACGTTCACATCGAGGGCTCTCAGGTCGAGGTCGCCTTCCTCCTTGTCCCAAGTCAGCACGGTGCTCGTGACGCGCACATTGACGCCGCGATCGGGGTCGGAGAAGCCAGCCTCCAGATAGGGTGTCAGGAAATCGAGGGTCACGGGCCCGCTGGACAGGCGCCATATCAGCAAGCCGACCACGACCGCCGCGGTGGCGACGACACCTAGCAGGATCTCCAGGCCGATCTTAGCGCTTCGTTTCAGCAATTACGGCTTCGCCTCATCCCTTTGCCGACCGACACAGACCGGTCCTTGACCGCCGACGGGGCGGCACGCAGTGTTGCCCGAAACCGGATCGTAGCGGGTGACGCGATTGTCTCTATTCACGTCCAAGGCCCTACTCCCCGTCCTCGCCCATCCTGAGCGAGCCGAAGCCGGTTGGCAGGATTGGGCCAGCCGACTAACCAAAATGGCAGAGTCCGGGCGCGCTGAGAAGCTCGGCGAGCAGTCCAAAGACCCCAAGGTTGAGCGACTCATGGGGGCGGTATTCGCCTACAGCCCCTTTCTGAGTCGATGCCTCCTTCATGATATCGAACTTTTCGAGGCGGTTTTAAGGCATGGGCCGAAGAAACTCTTAGAGGAAACGCTCGAACGACTCAAAGCGGAATTGCAGGATGAGACCGAGAAATCTGCGGTCGAGGCCGAGCTGCGCCGGGCTAAGCAAAAGGTAGCCCTGATTGTGGCCCTGGCCGATCTTGCCGGCACCTGGACGGTCGACCAGGTGACCGAAGCCCTGAGCCGCTTCGCGGACCAGGCGGTCGGCCAGGCCCTGGCCTTCCTGCTTCGCCGAGCTGCGGGACGCCAAGAGCTGACCTTGGCGAATCCCGATCGCCCCGCGGAGGGTTGTGGCTACGCCGTCCTGGCCTTGGGCAAATTGGGCGCTGGGGAACTGAACTACTCCTCCGATGTCGACTTGATCGCGATCTTCGATCCCGAGCAGGCGCCCTACGTCGGCAGTCGCAGCTGCCAGGATTTCTTCGTCCGTCTGACCCGCGACCTGGTTCAGATGCTGAGCGAGCGGACGGCCCAGGGCTATGTCTTCCGGACCGACCTCAGACTGCGGCCGGATCCGGCGGCGATGCCACTGGCGATCTCGATCACGGCCGCCGAGACCTACTACGAGAGCCTGGGCCAGAACTGGGAACGGGCGGCGATGATCAAGGCGCGGCCGATTGCCGGAGATCCGGCCCTGGGTCGCGAGATCATGGCGATCCTGCGGCCTTTCGTCTGGCGCCGGAACCTGGACTTCTGGGCGATCCAGGACATCCACTCGATCAAGCGCCAGATCAACGCCCAGCGCGGCGGCGGCGAGGTCGCAATTCTGGGCCACAACGTCAAGCTGGGACGTGGCGGCATCCGGGAGATCGAGTTCTTCGCCCAGACCCAGCAGCTGATCTACGGCGGCCGCGCGGCGGCGTTGCGCCAGCCGCGCACGGCCGATGCCCTGGCCGCCTTGGTCGATGCCGGCCGCTTGGAGGCCGAGACGGCAAAAGACCTGACCGCGGCCTATCGCTACCTCCGCCGGCTCGAGCACCGCCTGCAAATGGTTGCAGACCAGCAGACACACCAGCTGCCCACGGACCCCGAGCAGCTCGAGGCTCTGGCCGCCTTCCTCGGCTACGACGATCCGGAAAACTTCCGGCAAGAGCTGCTGGCCCATCTGCGCTGTGTCGAGGAGCACTACGCCGCGCTATTCGAGGAGGCGCCGGCCCTCTCCGGGCCCGGCAACCTGGTGTTCACCGGCAACGAGCCGGACCCGGATACGGTCTCGACCCTCGAGGGGATGGGGTTCACGGCGGGCGATCAGGTCATCCACCTGATCAGCGGCTGGCACCACGGCCGCTACCGCGCCACCCGCAGCAAGCGCAGCCGGGAGATCCTGACCGAGATCATGCCGACCCTGCTGGAATCCTTGGCGGCGACCGCGCAACCGGACCAGGCCCTGCGCCGCTTCGACACATTCCTCCAGGGCCTGCCGGCCGGGGTCCAGCTGTTTTCGATGCTCCACGCAAATCCGGGCCTGCTACGGTTGCTGGCCGCCATCATGGGCAGCGCCCCAGCCCTGGCGGAGCAGCTGAGCCGCCGGCCCGGGCTCCTGGACGCCGTGCTCTCCCCGGATTTCCTCGAGCCCCTGCCTGACGTCGGGGCACTGGAACCGCAGCTCGACCAGGCGCTTCGGGAAGGGCGCGACTTCCAGGACATCCTCGAGCTCTCGCGCCGCTGGGCCAACGACCGCAAGTTCCAGGTCGGGGTTCACCTGCTCGACCGGATCAGCGACGCCGACGACTGCGCGACCGCGCTGACCGCCATCGCCGAAACCACGATGAAGGGGCTCTTTCCGGCCGTGCTGGCCGAGTTCGAGGCGGCCCATGGAACCTTGCCGGGCTCCGGGCTGGCGGTGATTGCCCTGGGCAAGCTCGGCGGTCGGGAGATGACCGTCACCTCGGATCTGGACCTGGTGTTCCTCTACGACGGGCCGGAGGACACGACCCAGTCCGACGGGGCCAAGCCCCTGGCGCCCAGCGTCTACTACGCCCGCCTGGCGCAACGCTTCATCAACGCCCTGTCGGCGCCGACCGGCGAGGGCCGGCTCTACGAGATCGACATGCGCCTGCGGCCCTCGGGCAACGCCGGGCCGATTGCCACGACCCTGCCCGGCTTCGTCAAGTACCAGCGCAACCAGGCTTGGACCTGGGAGCATATGGCCTTGACCCGGGCCCGGACGATCATCGGGACCGCGGATTTCCTGGGGCAGATCCAGACGGCGATTTCGGACCTGCTGGCCAGCGAACGGAATCCGGACAAGCTGGTCGGGGACATTGCCGAAATGCGGGCCCGGGTCGCCCGCGAGCACCGGTCGGGCGGCTTCTGGGACATCAAGCAAAGGCCCGGCGGCCTGGTCGACCTGGAGTTCCTGGTCCAGTACTGGCAGCTGCGCCACGCCCACGGGCACCCAGAGGTCCTCGACCCGAGCACCGCAGCTGCACTACAGAAGCTCGCCGCGGCCGGAATCTTGAAACCCGACAATGCCGAAGCCCTGGCCCAGGCGGCCGGCTTGCTGCGGCACCTGCAGGCCATCCTGCGCTTGACGGTGGGCCAGGACTTCGACGAAGCCCAGGCGCCGGAAGGCCTCAAGGTGAGACTGGCCGCAGCCGGCAACTGCGCCGACTTTGCCACTTTGAAAGATCGCCTGGACGCCGCCACGTCCACGATCCACCAAGTATTTCGCGAGGTCATCGAAGAGCCTGGCGGACGCGTAGACAGTGA
>JASJAL010000178.1 GCA_030067055.1 Kiloniellales bacterium
AATTCCGTGGGCTCGCAGCGCGAGAGGCCGAAGGCCGGGAGGGGGAGTGGGCCGGTGCCGAGTTCACGCAAGTGGACGACGCTCAGGACTCGCCCGGGTCGCCGTCGTCGGACTTGATCGGCTTGAAATAGAGCCAAACCATCAGGCCGATGAAGGCGAAGACCTCGATGTTCAGTATGGTGTCGAGCCATTCGTTCATGCCGGGTCCAGCCTTTCCGATTTCAGCGCCTTCAAGAGGCAGACGACCAGCAGCAACACGATAAAGACGAAGGGCAGCGCGCCCAGGGCGATGATCGACTTCACCGCCTCGATGCTGTCGGACAGGATCATCACCAGTCCCAGTGCGCCCAGGATCACGCCCCAGGCCAGCTTGACCCGGGTGCTGGGGTTGAGGTCGCCACCGGTCGAGAACATGCCGAGCACGAAGGCCGCGCTGACCACGCTGGTGATGATGAAGAGGAAGGCCGCGACCACAACGGCGGCGATGGTCAGACTGGGCAAGGGGAAGTAGTCGAGCACGAAGAAGGTGACGCCGTTCACGTTGTCGCGCACCTCGTCCAGGACCGTCGTCTCGACCTGCAGGGTCCCGAAGAAGCCGACACCGCCGAAGACCCCGAACCAGAAGATCGAGAAGAAGGTCGGCACCAGGATCACGCCGCAGAGGAACTCGCGGATGGTCCGGCCCTTGGAGATCCGGGCGATGAAGACGCCGACGAAGGGCGCCCAGGCCAGCCACCAGACCATGTAGGTCAGGGTCCAGGACTGGAACCAGTTGCCGATCCGCTCGTCGAAGAAGGTGAAGGTCCGGAAGCCGTGGACCAGCACCCCGCCGAAGTACTCGCCGACCGCCTCGACGATGCCGCCCATCAGGAAATAGGTCGGCCCGGTCACGAGGATAAAGACCATCAGGCCGCCGGCCACCGCCATCGCGGTGTTGGACAACAAAGCCATGCCCCGGCTGAGGTCGACCATGAGCGGCAGGATGTAGGAGAGGCAGAGCACCGCGAAGACCCCCAGCGCCAAGCCCAGGCCGCTGGCCTCGAGGCCGAAGAGGGCGTCGATGCCGGCCTTGACCTGGAACACGCCCATGGCGACCGAGCCGCCGAGGCCGATGGCAATCGCGACGATCGCCAGCAGGTTGCTGAGCCAGGCGACGCCGCGGGCCAGGCGGCCGCTCCCGAAGACCTTGACGATGGGCGCGCCGACCAGGCTGGGACAGCCACGGCGAAAGCCGAAGTAGGCGATCACCAGCCCGGTCAGGGCGTAGATCGCCCAGGCGTGCAGACCCCAGTGGAAGTTGGTGATGA
Organism: Kiloniellales bacterium; assembly: GCA_030067055.1. The sequence continues at coordinate 1,308 of JASJAL010000178.1, forward strand.
AGAGCGCCGCGCCGGCGGCCTCCCGCGAATCCATGAAGTCCGCGATCAGCAGGTAATGGGTCAGGGGCTCGGCGGTGCCCCAGTAGAGCAGGCCGACGCCCATGCCCGCGGCGAAGAGCATGGCCAGCCAGGAGACCGTGGAGAACTCGGGCTCGTCGTCGTCCCGGCCGAGCTTGACCCGGCCATAGGGCGAGACCGCGAGCAGCAGGCTGACGATCAGCATGAAGCTGACCGCGAGCATGATGAACCAGGCCCGGCTGGTGAACTGGACGGCGACCAGGGTCGCGGCGAAGTCGGCGAGCCCGGCGGTGTCCAGGATTCCCCAGACCGCGAAGGCGCCGGTGATCGCCAGGGCAATGAGCAGCAAGGGATTCTGAAACATCGGCTTTACCCCCGGGCGGCGCTGAGGCCTTGCGAGTCAGCGGGGCCGGTCTCTGGCAGACCGGCCCCTAGCCGCCCGCAGGGTACGCGCGATTCGCCGCGAAGGCCAATCGGCGGATCGGTCAGGCATCGGAGACCGGATTGTCCCCGACCTCAGAGTTCGGCTTCGAGGCGGTCGGCGATGGCCTTCAGGACCTTGACCCGGGCGAAGAGCTTGTCGTTGGCCTCGACCAGGGTCCAGGGCGCCGCGGTCGTGCTGGTGCGGTCGACCATGTCGTGGACCGCCTGCTTGTATGCGTCCCACTTCTTCCGATTGCGCCAATCCTCATCGGTGATCTTGTAGCGCTTGTAGCCGATCTTCTCGCGCTCCTTGAAGCGGCGCAGCTGTTCCTTCTTGTCGATGGCGAGCCAGAACTTGACGACGATGATGCCGGCCTCGGACAGCTCCGCCTCGAAGAAGCGGATCTCGTCGTAGGCACGCATCCAGTCGTGCTTGGCGGCGAAGCCCTCGACCCGCTCGACCAGGACCCGGCCGTACCAGGAGCGGTCGAAGATGGCGACGTGCCCCTGCTTGGGGATGTGACGCCAGAAGCGCCAGAGATAAGGCTGCGCCTTTTCCTCGTCGCTCGGCGCCGCGATCGAGATCACGCGAGTCATGCGCGGATCCAGGGCCTGGACCACGCGGCGGATGCCGCCGCCCTTGCCGGCGGCGTCGTTACCCTCGAAGACGGCCACCACGGCGCGTTTCTCGAACTTCCGACTCAGGGTCAGGGCAGTCAGACGGCGCTGCTCTTCCTTCAACCGGGCCCGGTAGTCGTCGCGCTTCAGCGCCTGACCCAGATCCAGGGAATCGAGGATGTTGGGACCAGACCTGCTGCCGAGGGTGCTGGTGCCGGTCTCGGCGATCGCCGGCGCCGCACCGGACAAACGGCCGCGAATGGCATCGGCCAGGGTCCGGCCGATCGTCAGGTCTCGATAACGGGAGTCGGCGCTGGCGATGGGAATCCAGGGGGCGTAGGCGGTGCTTGTCACACCGATCAGCTCTTCCAGGAGCTCGATGGCGTCATCGTAGCGCTTGACGAGCTCCTTGCCGAACTCGGTCTCCTCGTCAGAGAGCTTCCAAGCCGCAGTGGCGGATTTCGTGAGCTTCTTGAATTCCTTCGCGGTCTGCTTCTTCGGCAGATAAAAGAAGGCCTTGATAATGAGCGCGCCCTCCTGGGCGAGCAGCTGCTCGAAGCGTTGGATCTCCTCGATCCGGTCCCGGAAGCGCCCGCGGCCGATCCGCCCGAGGAAGTAGTCGCGCGTCGGCCCGTCGTACCAGCTATTGAGAAAGATCCCGACCCGTCCCTTGCGCGGCAGCGCCTGCCAGAAACGCCACATGCGCGGCCGGTCCCGTTCCTCCTCGCTCGGGCGCACGGCGGCATAGGGCCGGACGTGCCGGGGGTCCATCCAGCTCAGGAGCTGCTTGGCCGCGGCGCTGCGGCCGAGGGCATCGATGCCGGCGAGCAGAAGAATGACCGGGAAGTCCCCGGACTCGAGGAGATCGAACTGGGCGTCGATCAGCCGACCGCGCAGCTGCGGCTCCTCGGCATCGAAGTCCGCCTTGTCGATCTCGTGCGGCAACATCAGGGATTCGAACATCGGGCTGCCCCCCATCGCTCCAGAGTTTTCACAAGCTTAGCAGGGATGAGCGCCGCGTGGCGACGGGGCAGCCCGGTCAGTGCGTATTGTCAGACAGGATTTGTTCAGACTGGGGCTTGTCCAGCCGGTAGCCGTGGCCGCGCACGGTCTCGATGCTGGGGACATCGGGGCCGGCACCGATCTTGCGGCGCAGCCGGCCGACGTAGACGTCGACCACGTTGGTCAGGGGATCGGAATCGTAGCCCCAGACGGCCGAGAGGATGCGCTGGCGGGAGAAGACCTTGCCGGGGGCACCGAGGAAAAGATCGAGGATGGCGATCTCCTTGGCTGTCAGGTCCAGGCGTTCCTCGCCGCAGGTCGCGATCATGGACTCCCGGTCGAAGACCAGGGCGCCGCAGGCGATCCGCACGGTCGGCCTTTCAAAGTTTCCGGCGCGCCGGACCAGGGCCTCGAGCCGGGCGAGCAGCTCGTCGAAGGCGAAGGGCTTGGTCAGGTAGTCGTCGGCGCCGAGCTTCAGGCCCTTGACCCGCGCGTCGAGCTCGTCCATCGCGGTCAGCATCAGGATCGGGGTCAGCACGCCGCCGTGGCGGAGTTGCTCGCAGACCTGATGGCCGTGCAGCTTGGGCAGCATGAGATCAAGCACGATGACGTCGAACTCGCCTTCCCGGCCGAGGTCCAGGCCGTCCATGCCGTCGCGGGCGACCGTCACCCCGAAGCCCTCGGCCTTGAGCCCGCGTTCTATGAAATCGGCGACCCGGCGCTCGTCTTCGACCAGCAGGACGTTCACGCCACCGTCCTCAGCTTGCGCACCGTCGGCAAGAAGACGCTGGCCGTGGTGCCTTCGCCGAGCTGGCTGTCGATGACCAGCTCGCCGTCGTGGGCGTCGGCGATCGCCTTGGCGACCGGCAGGCCGAGGCCGGTGCCCTCGGTGTGGTGCTCGCTGGCGTTGTCGCCGCGGTAGAAGCGCTCGAAGATCCGCTCCAGCTCGTCGGGGCCGATGCCGATGCCGCCGTCCCTGACCCGCACGACCACCCCTTGGCGCGCGGGACCGATGTAGAGGTCGACCTCGCCGCGCGCCTCGCTGTAGCGGATGGCATTGTCGACCAGGATCAACATGAGCTGCCGTAGGCGACCTGGGTCGCCAGAGACGATGGCCTCATCGACATCCTGTCGCAGGGCGACGGTCACGCCGCGCCTGGCGGCCAGGACCTCGGCATCGCCGCAGACGCTCGCGACGATTTCCTGGAGGGCGACCGCCTGGCGCGACATGCGGGTCTCGCCGGCGTTTTGACGGGCCACGAAGAGCAGGTCGTCGACCAGGCGTCCGGTGTGCTCGGCTTGCTCCAGAACCCGGTGCAAGGTGCCCTTGTAGTCCTCGACCTCCTTGTCGTGGCCGCGCAGGCCGATCTCGGCTTCGCCGCGGATGATCGTCAGAGGGGTGCGCAGCTCGTGACTGATGTCGGCGAAGAAGCGCCGGCGCACCTGGTCGGCCTTCTCCAGGGCGGCGTTGGCATCTTGCAATTCGGCGGTGCGCGCGGCCACCGCCCGTTCCAGGTTCACCTTGGCTGCCTCAAGATCCCGGTTCTTGGCTTCCAGTTCTCCGGCCATACGGTTGAAGCTGTTGGCAAGCTCGCCGAACTCGTCGGTGCCGGACGGCTCGATCCGGTGGGTCAGCTCGCCCTTTCTCAGGGCGCGCGTGCCGGCCAGCAACGCAACCATCGGCTGGCGCAGGCCGCGCAGCAGCAGAAGGGCGCAGAAAAGCCCGACGGCGACAGCGAGGACCGCAAGGCCGTCGACGATCAGGTTGACCTGCCGGATGACGGCCCGCGCCTCGGCATCGGCCTCCATGACTTCGCGCTGCTCCTCGGCGATGGCCGCCTCGAGGAGCGCCTTGAAGCTGCCGTCGATGCTCTGCTCGAGCAGGGTATTCAGCTTGATCCAGGCCTGGCCGCGCTCGCCGTCGTCCCTCAGGTTCTGGACCTCGGCGTATTCGATCAGCAAGCGGTCGATCTGGCGCTCGATCAGAGACAGCGTGTAGAGTTCCTCCCGCTCGCCTTCCTGCTCGTCTTCGTCGACGAAGGCGACCTCGTAGGCGATCATGTCGCGCAGCGAGGCGATGTCGGCCCGCAGCTTCTCAAGCAACGCCTTCTCGCCGGAACCTTGGTCCTGATCGCCGACCAGCAAGGCGTCGGCCCACTGTTTGAAGAGCTGATAGGTGTGGCTCGACAGGCGCAGATGGCCCTCGAGAACGTCGTGCGCCAGACGGGAGCGCTCCATGTGGACCTGCGCCTGCTGGCCGCCCCAGTTCGACAATCCGGTCAGCGCGACGGTCAGGCAAACCAGGACCCCGAAGGCCAGGAGCAACTTGGTCCGGTAGTTCATTCCCGTTCCCACGAAAGCGCACGCACCCGCCGAGGCGGTTTCCGGGCACAGACAACCACAAATCCAAGCCCGGTGCGACTCATCCCTTTGTTTACCTCTCTTTCGGGACCGAGAAGTCAAAGCATCGAGACCACCCGGCTATTCTTATGTAGTTCTATAGACTTGGACCTTTGGTCCTATCGGTTTCCTGACGGCCGGATGAAGGCAGTCTAAACCCCGGATGAAAAGGAGATGAATCCAACGGCGCGGGCTTTCACGCCAAAAGGCGTAAGGCCCCGCGCAGGCGACCTGCACGGGGCCGTGGTGGGCCCGAACGTGGCGTCGAGACCTATTGCCCTTGGCCGAGGGAATAGCCGGGCTCGCCGTCGAAGGTGAAGAGGTGCTCAGTCTTCACGAAGTCGACCCCTTGCTTGGTCAGCTGGCCGAGCAGCTCAACAACCATTGACTTGTTGAGCTGCTTGCCCGGTTCGGCCAGGTAGCGGCAGCGCCAGTGGTCGGTGCAGAAGGTCTCGGGCAGGCCGTCGGGCCAAACTTTAACTCCCCGGTTGGTGACCATGGCGAGCTTGTAGGCACCGTTCTGTGCTCTCTGCATGGTCGCCGCCAAAGCCGCCGCATCCCGATCGGACCAATGCACGAAGACGTCGATGCCGACCAGATCCTTCTTGGCCGGCGGCCGAATTTGCGCCTCAGGCACGGCAAAGGCCTTGGCCGCACCGCCGCTGCGCACCGGGGCCAGGGTGTCGGGCGCCTCGCCGAGCCGGGCGATGACCGCGTCGGCGAAGGCTTCTGTACCGAGCTTCAGGCTCGAGACCTCCTTGTTGAAGATGTCGTAGGTGTGGAGGCCGTCCTCGATGGTCTTGAGCCAGGCGTTGTGCACCTTCCGGGCCACGTCGGACTGGCCGATGTGGTGCAGCATCATGACCCCGGCCAGTAGCAAACCCGAGGGATTGGCGACGTCCCGGCCGGCGCGGCGCGGCGCCGAGCCGTGGATCGCCTCGAACATCGCGCCGTGGGCACCGATGTTGGCCGAAGGCGCCAGGCCGACCGAACCGGCGATCTGGGCCGCGACGTCGGAGAGGACGTCGCCGTAGAGGTTCGGCACGACGATGACCTCGAAGTCCGTGGGCGTGTCGGCGAGTTTGGCCGCGCCGATGTCGACGATCCAGTGCTCGTGCGCGATCTGCGGATAGTCGGCCGCCACCTCATCGAAGACCTTGTGGAACAGGCCGTCGGTCAGCTTCATGATGTTGTCCTTGGTGAAGCAAGTGACCTTGCTGCGGCCGTTGGCGACGGCGTATTCGAAGGCGTAGCGGATAATCTTCTCGCAGCCGGGGCGCGAAATCAGCTTCAGGCACTGGACCACCTCGTCGGTCTGGCGATGCTCGATCCCGGCGTAGAGGTCCTCTTCGTTCTCGCGGATCACTACCACGTCCATGTCCGGGTGCTTGGTCGCCACGAAGGGCGCATAGGCGGTACAGGGCCGGACGTTGGCGAAGAGCCCGAGAGACTTGCGAACGGTGACGTTGAGGCTCTTGTATCCGCCGCCCTGGGGCGTGGTGATCGGCGCCTTGTAGAATACCTTGGTGCGCCGCAGGCTGTCCCAAGCCTGGGGATCGATTCCGGCGGAGTTGCCATTCAGGTAGGCCTGCTCGCCGATGGTGATCGGCTCGAACACCATGTCCGCCCCGGCAGCCATTAGCACCCTGAGGCTGGCGCGCATGATCTCGGGCCCGATTCCGTCACCGAAGGCAACCGTGATGGGCACCGCGGTCTGCGATTGCTTGAGCCGGAACTGCTCGTCTAGGCTGACCGGATTGACGGCCTGCGGAGGTGTCATTTCGTTCATTTTCGGGTCCCTCAATAAAAAGCTCAGTTTGGCGACACGGCCATGCTTTCTCACATCGGGACGATCCCGCGGCTCTTGAAATCGATGATCACCGGGGCTGTGATCGGAATTTTCAATCAGGCGGCGCCTCGACCAGCCATCAGCGGCGCGTGAGCAGCGTTTGCTTTTGGGGACTTTGGGGCTAGGTTCTGGCGCAACTAGGTCGTTTCCAATCTGTTGGCATGAGACAGTCCCGCACAGAGCGTTCAAACTGCTTGTGGCCTGCGGCACCACCGCGCAGCGCACCAAGGATCACAGTGCCCACCCTCCTGGTGGCGACGCTGATGTTTTCGCTGGCCGCCATGATGCCTGTCGCGGCGCCGGCCGAGGAAACCGGTCCTCTGGCGCCCTCGGACACCTCCAGCCCGCGGGCGACCTTGGAGACCTTCCTCGAGGACAGCCTGAAGGCGATCCAGCTGTGGAAGACCGCGGTCAGCCTGAACGAGGCCACGCCCGGCCTCTTCGCGAGCGACGCCGTCAAGGAGGGGCTCGCGCGCGCGCGGAACCTCGGCCAGCGGGCGGCCAAGACCATGGATCTCAGCCAGATCCCTCAGGCCCGGGTCGAAGACCTGCGGATCGAGGCCGCCCTCTTGCTGAAAGAGGTGCTGGACAGGATCGAATTGCCGCCCCTGGAGACGATCCCCGACGCCGAGGCGATGAAGGCCGAGGATCTGAAGAGCTGGCGGCTGCCGGCGACCGAGATCGAGATCGCCTTGGTTCGGGAAGGTCCACGTGCCGGCGAGTTCCTCTTCACCGCCGAGACGGTCGAGCGCCTGCCCGAGTTCTATGAAGCGATCCGGGAGCTTCCCTACAGGACCACGGAAACCGCGGGAATCTACGAGTTCTACATCGCCACGCCGGGCCAGCTCCTGCCGCCGAAATGGCTGTCCTGGGTCCAGAATCTGCCGACCTGGGCCACGACGCTGCACTGGGGCCAGACCGTCTGGCAATGGTTCGGACTCGGCCTGTCGGTGCTGCTCGCGGTCCTGCTGCCTGTTGGCGTCAACCGCTGGCTACGGCGCCAAGCCGTGCCGATATCCGCGCTGCGACGCAGCTGGCGGCGCTTGATCGTCCCATTGGTGACCTTTGCGAGCTTCTTCTTTTTTCGCCACTTCGTCGACGAGCAGCTCAACATCACCGGTGGCGTCCTCTTCGCCGTCGTAGCCGGCTTCGAGGCGTCGATGGCCGTCGTCGCGGCCTGGGTCGTGGTCGTCATCGCCAACGTGATCGCCGAGATCAGCATCGCGTCGCCGCGGATCGACGCCTCGAGTCTGGATGCCAGCATGGTGCGGATGAGCCTGCGGGTGCTCGGCGGCCTGGGCGCCATCGGCATCGTGCTTTTCGGCGCCGACCGGGTCGGCCTGCCCGTGGTCCCGCTGCTGGCCGGCCTCGGCGTCGGCGGTCTCGCCGTGGCGCTGGCTGCACGCCCGACCCTGGAGAACCTGATCGGCGGGGTGATCCTCTATGCCGATCGCCCGGTGCGGGTCGGCGACATCTGCAGCTTCGGTGAATTTATTGGCGTGGTGGACTCGATCGGCATGCGCTCGACCAAGATCCGGGCGCTGGATCGCACCATCATCTCGGTGCCCAATGCCCAGTTCGTCGACATGCAGCTGGTGAACTGGAGCCGCTGCGACCGCCGGCTGATCGATCCGCTGGTCGGCCTGCGCTACGAGACCTCGCCCGAGCAGTTGCGCTTCGTCCTGGCCAAGCTGCGCGAGATGTGCCTGGCGCACCCCAAGATCCACGACGAGTCCATCCGCATCCGCATGGCGGGCTTCGGCGCGTCCTCCCTCGACATCCAGGTCAGGGTCTTTGCGCTGACCCGCGACCTGGAAGAGTTCCACGCCATCCAGGAGGACGTCTTTCTGCGGATCATCGAAATCGTCGAGTCCTCCGGCACCGGCTTCGCCTTCCCTTCGACCACCGCCTACCTAGCCCGCGACGGCGGCCTCGACGAGGAGCAAGGCCAGGCCGCCGAGGCGCAGGTGGCGCAGTGGCGGGCGGCCGGCGAACTGCCCTTCCCCGAGTTCACGACGCCCCGGCAGGAGGCGCTCTCGGGCACCCTGGACTACCCGCCCGAGGGCTCACCGCAGGCCAAGGCCCCGGCAAAGGGCAAGGCCGGCTGAGGGGCAGGCGCAGTCTCGCTGCCAGATCGGGCACCCCGATCATCGCCGCCAAGCCGTACCCGGTGCTTACGGTCACGCGAGCGCCGAGGATGAGGATCAGGATCCGCATCGCAGCGTGTCACGACAGACCCGGTGGATCTTGCCCCGATGCGAAATATTGGATTCGAGCGAAATGGAGAGCGCCTCGGATTCAGGCGTCGTTAAGGAGGGACCACCACAATCGGCGCGCGAAGCTGAGCCGGATGGAGACTGTGGTCATGGGCGAGCCACTTGTGGCAACGGCGGTCTGGATCGGCCTTGCCACGCTGGCCGCCGCAGCCGTCCTGCTATTCTGGCCCTATCGCCGGGCTTGGCACTTCGTCCATCGCCGGATGATCGACGCCTCGCCCGAGGCAATCTGGGACGCCTGCGACCCTGCCACCGAATCAGCAGCCTACGGAACCTTTGGCACCCGGCCGGTATTCAGCAGGAAACTTCGCGCTGTGCCGGAGACCTGGGAACTGGTGATCGACAATGGCTGCGGTCATCCCGAGCACAACACCACTATGCGGTTTGAAACGATACACGAAGACAGACCCGCACGCTCTGAGACAAGGCTCTTATTCTATAACGGCGTGGACCATCCTTTCGGCGAAGCCCACATCGACACGCTCGAATTCGATGAACAGCAGGGCGGAACGCTCGTGACGCTCGGATTTTCCGGCGAGCTGTCCGGCCTCTGGCGGCTGCTCTTGCTCCGGCGCGTGAATCGCAGCTCGCTGCGTCGGATTCAGCGCCACTTCGGCAATGGAGACGATGTCCCGGAGGTCTTCAAGGGACAAGCCTTTAGGACCAGCGTCGCGCTTTCGGCGGTCACGGTGGCCAGCTTCGCTCTGCTCTTCGGCTAGGTCGTTGCACCGCTCCTGGCCGGGATCCTGAACGTCCACGGATTCGGCTACACGGGCGACTACATCCTGGCCGGCATCCTGGCCCTGGGGGCATTGCAGGCCTGGTATCTGGGCGTCGTGACCTCCTGAGACCTGACGCCCGCGACCGAGAGCAAACCCAGCATCGGCCTTGAACGCCTCCAGCCATCAAGTTTCGCCCGGAACGCCGCAGCGAAGCCGGGTGCCTGCCAAGAACGCTGCGCGGTGATCGCGCGGTCAGCTGCTCCGACTTTGCGGACGTCTTGTGCTTCAATGCAGCGCGAAGTGTCCCGGTGCGGACCACCGCGCCGAGCTGCGTCGGCCAGGCGCGATCGTTCGGAGAAACGGACAAGGAACAGGATAGGACACAATGACCGAGCTCTACGAATGGCCGCCGACGCGCTCGCAGCGGGCGAAATGGGCGCTCGAGGAGCTGGAGGTCCCCTACACCAGCCGAAAGGTCATCCTCCTGGAGCAAGAGCAGGATTCGGCGGCCTACCGCGCGATCCATCCCCTGGGCGTGGTGCCCGCCCTCAGGACCGAGGCCTACACCATCTTCGAGTCGGTCGCGATCGTCCTGCAGCTGATCGACGAGCACCCGGAGAAGGGGCTGGCGCCGGCGCCCGGCAGCCCGGAGCGGGCGCTCTACTACCAGTGGAGCGTCTTCGCCTGCGCCGAGCTGGACCCGGCGGTCATGCTGGTCTTCGACAACACCATGCGGCCGCTCGAGCACATGCGCCCGCCCGGGACGCCGCACGACGCCGGGCTCGCCGA
>JASJAL010000179.1 GCA_030067055.1 Kiloniellales bacterium
CGCCCGAGCCGAGGAAGTAGTCGTCGCGGTCCTGGACCCGGGACGTGGTCGAAAAGACCGAGCGCAGCGCCTCGGCGTCGAAGTCTGCGACCAGGGCCTCGGCCCGTGCCCGCAGCGCATCGCAGGCCTCGGTTGCGATGAAGCGCTCGAGGACCAGAAAGCCGTCCTGGCGAAAGGCATCGATCTGTTCGGCTCTCAGCACGCCCGCTCCTCCACCGGTCTCCAATCGGCTGGCGAACGACACCCTACCAGCCGTGCACCCGGTAGTCGCCTTCCGCCCGGGGCGGGCGGGTCCGGGGACCGTCGCGGCGGCGCAGCGGCTCGGCGTGGGTCAGGGCCGCGGCGTCGCCGGCGTCGGGGGAGAAGCCCAGGCGCTTCTTGATCTCCTCCTTGCGCTCGAGCAGCAGACGGCCGCTGGAGTCGAAGCTGTAGCCCGGGGCGCAGAGGTGCCGGTGCAGCTCCTCGTCGTCGACCAGGTCGCAGCCGCCCGGCTCGCGCAGGTGGTCGCGCAGGGCGGCCCAGATCTCGGCCCGGCGGTTGGCGAAGGCCTCGGCGTCGCGGGCCCGGCCCCCGAACTCCACGGCCGAGACCAGGCGGCGGTAGCCCAGCTCCTTCAGCCGGTCGTAGACCGCCGCGCCGTAGCCGCCGGTGGCATCGATGAAGACCCGGTCGGGGCGCAGGCGCTGGATCTCCGCCGCCAGGATCCCGGCCACCTGCATCAGGTCGGGGCAGTCGAGGCTGCGGTTCACCCAGTAGCCGTAGCGACGCCCTTGCCGGTCGAGGATCCGGGTCCGGTCGGCGCCGCCCCGGGCGACGTCGACGCCCAGGACCAGGGGCGTGGCCGGCCCGGGCTCCGGCAGCTTCTGGCGCCGAGCCCGGAGCACCAGGTCGGAGGCAATCAGGCTGTCGCCGCCGCCGGTCTGGAAGGCGTCCTGGGCGGTCGCCGGGTATTCCTGGTGGAACTTCCAGCACAGGGCCTCGGGCTCCGCGGCCAGGGCCACGGCCAGTTCCCGGTTCTTGGCATAGGCCCAGTAGGTCTGGCGCCGCTCCAGGCCGTGCAGCGCCTCGTAGGCCAGGAAGGCCGGCGGCGGCGCCCAGCCCTCCGGGACGGGCCGCCTGTAGTCGGCGTGCCAGAACCATGGGATGAAGACCAGCTCGAAGTCCCCCTCGCCGCGCTCGGCCGCCCGGCAGAGGTCGTAGAAGACGCCGCCCAGGCCGTTGGCGGTGGATTCCAGGATCACCTCGGTACCCTCGGCGTCGGGCACCGCCTGGAGGATGCCGGCGGCGTGCTCCTCGGCCCGGGGCCAGAAGGCGACCTCGGAGCCGTGGAAGCACTGGATGGTCTCGGAGCGACCGACCCCGGCCGCCGAGGCGGTGCCGACCCGGTAGCCCGAGTCCAGACCTGAGAAGCGCAGCTCCTTGGCGTTGCTGGTGCCGAGGACCGGCCGGACCGGCGCGGGACAGTGCTCCTGGAAGCGCTTGGCGATGGCGAAGAGATTGTCGGTCGCCTGGTTGCGATGGGTCAGGATGAAGGCCTGCAGTCCCGGATTGTGCGTGACCCGCCAGAAAAAGCGGCCGGCCACATAGGTCGAGACGCCGGGCTGGCGCGCCTTGAGGACCAGGATCCGCACGCGCCCGCGCGCCGCCCGCTGGGCCTCGATCCGGGCGTGCAAATGCCGTTGGACGCCGTTCAGCTCGAAGGGGTGCAGACCGCCGGTCTTGTGCCGGATCCGGAGGCAGCGCGCGGCATAGTGCGGAAGGTCGTCCTTGAGGCGCTGGCGGATCGCCCGCTCGCGAGGCTCCATATCCTCCCGGATCCCTAGGCCAGGGCGTCCAGGGCCTCTTCCTGGCGAATGCCCGGTTCCTCCCGCGCCGCCGCCGTGGCCCTGGGATGGCAATAGGGCGCGGCCCGCTCGGCCGCCCATTTCCGGTCCGCCAGGCTGGCCGTCTCGTCGCGCAGCAGCGCCAGCATGAAGTCCAGGGGCAGCATCCCGGTCTCGGGCGTCAGCGGACCCAGGGGGCCGGTCAAGAGATCCTTCGGCATGCCCGCTCCTCGAAGTTCCAGTCTCCCAACACGAAACGCCCGCCGGCTCTGAGGCGCGGCGGGCGCACGACTTGATCGTACGTGCGAAATTGTCATAAATTGCCGTTCCTGTCAAGCCGGCTTGGGAAGATTCTTCTCCGCGGTCCTCTGCCGCCAAGCTTGGACGGTCGTCGGCGGCACGGGTCCGGCATGAGGCGCCACTGTGGCCATCAGGCGCCCTTCCAGACCCCGTTTTTGTCACAGCTTCGAGCCGTCGGTGCCGGTGTCTCGTGAAATAGCCCACTTGGAAACCATAGCGGGCCGCGGTTTGCCTGGGCTCTGGGAAAAGCTGCCGCGTTAAGGCTTTGTTAAGACCCTGAGGCCAAATTGTGTCACGGAGCCGTTAGCGCTCCCCTCTCCTACCTCTGCTATTGTGCGAAACCCCGCTCTGCCCGAGCGGGGTTTCTTTTTTCCCGCTCCGACCCGTGGGCCGCGGCGGCCCCGCAGCCTGGCGCTGAGGGCTCCGGCAAGGCGGAGCCGCCACCTGGGCGGCCGCTGCGGCCAGCTGAAGATCCGGAGCCCGGCCCTCCGCGGACCGCGAACGACCGAGGGTCCGGGGCATTCGGGACACCCTCGGACCGCGAACTGCGCTCTTAAGCTATGCTTAAGTCCTGAAGTCCATGATGCCGTTAGCCATAAAAGCATAATGCCATTTATGTAGCCCAGCCCGTGCAGCCGGTTGGTGCCATGCGCAGATCAGCAGATTGCAGATGAACAGCCCCGTCGCGCTCTCCCAGGATTCCGTCAAGCGGCTCCTGTCCGATCCTTCACCCGGGGCCAGAGCCGAGACCGCGGCCAGCGTCGCGCAGGCCCTGTCCTTCGGCAGGCTCCGCAAGGGCGAGCGTGAGCTGGCTGGGGAAATCCTCGGCCTCCTGGCCCGGGACCTCGAGGTCGCGGTCCGGCAAGCGGTCGCGGAGCATGCCAAGTCCTGCCCCTTCCTGCCCCGAAACGTGGCCTGCCGCCTGGCGGCCGACGTCGAGGCCGTCGCCCTGCCTGTGATCCGCTACTCCAGCGTCCTCACCGACGACGATCTGATCGCCGTCATCGAGGCCGGCAAAGCTGCCAAGTTGAGCGCGGTGGCGGCGCGCGAAGAGTTGACCTTCCGGGTCGCGGACAAGCTGATCGCCAGCCAGGACCACGACGCCATCAAGGTCTTGCTCGCCAACGACGGGGCACAGATCTCCGAGATCGGCTACGGCCAGGTCATCGCGGACTACGGAACCGATCACGAAACCCAGCGGCTGCTCGTCGCCAGACCGATGCTGCCCCTTTCGGTCACAGAGCGGCTGATCAGGGTCATCGCCGAAGACCTCTACACGGAGCTGGTCAGCCGGCAGGAACTGCCGCCGGAGATCGCAGCGGAGCTAGTCTCCCAGGGCGGCGAGACGGCACTGGCGAAAGCGGCCCAGGAGGGCGGTTCCGAAGCCCAGGCGCGAGACCTGGCGAAGCGGCTGAAATCCAATGGCCGCCTGTCTCCGACCTTACTGCTACGCTCGCTGTGCCTTGGCGACCTCAAGTTTTTCGAGGCGGGGATGGGCGTCCTGGCGGGGATTCCGATCGCCAGCGCGCGCACCGTGCTCCAGGTCGGCGGACCGGACGGGTTCCGGAAGCTCTACAAGAAGTCTGGGCTGCCCGAGGCACTGCTCCGGCCCTTCCTGATCGCGACCGAGCTGATCCAGGAGGTCGGCTGGGAGAAGGCTCAGACCTGGCGCCCGCCGTACAGCCACATCATGCTCGATCGCCTGTCCTCGGAGATCGAGACCAGCCTCGGGCCCGAGTTCGAGGCGGTCATGGCCTCGGTGAACCGGCTGCTGGCCCAGGCCCAGGATCGCAACACCTTGAACTGAAGCTGCTTCGCATCGCGACCTGTCGCGACCGGCGCGGCCCGTGGCCGTCAGGCAACGGCCTCCTTCTCTCCCTCTCCGCCGACGTCACGCAGCATGCCCTCGAGCGGCCGCGGTCCCCAGGCCAGCGTCAGCTCGGCCGGGAAACGGACGGTCACGGTCGTGCCCTCGCCAAGCTCGCTCTCGATGCTCAGGCTGCCGCCGTGCAGCTCCATGATCTTCTGGACGAAGGGCAGTCCCAGGCCGGTCCCCTCGTGGCCGCGGCTGAAGGCGCTCTCGACCTGGACGAAGGGCTCGACAACCTTCGAGATGTTTTCCTTTGCGATACCGACGCCGGTGTCGCGAACTCGGATGTAGCAGGCCCCCTCGTCCTCGCGCCCCAGGCTGACCGCCACTGTGCCCTGGTTGGTGAACTTGATCGCGTTGGAGATCAGGTTGATCACGACCTGGCTGACCAGGCGCGAATCGGCGCGGATCGGAGGCATGGCTTCGGGCAGATCGAAGATCAGCTTGATGCCCTGCTCGGCGGCCTTGGTCCGGAACATGCGACCGCTTTGGCGCAAGACCTCGGCCAGGTCGACTTCGGTCTCGTCCAGGGTCAGCTTGCCCGCCTCGGCCTTCGAGAGATCGAGAATGCCGTTGAGGATGCCCAGCAGGTGGTTGCCGCTGTCATGGATGTCGTCGACGTAGGAGCGGTAGCGCTCCGAGCCCAAAGGGCCAAAGATCTGCATGGCCAGGATCTCGGAGAATCCGATGATGGCGTTCAGCGGCGTGCGCAGCTCGTGGCTCATGTTGGCCAGGAACTCGCTCTTGGCGTGGTTGGCCGCCTCCGCCTGCTCCTTTGCCCGGCGCAGCTCGCGCTCGGCCTGCTTGCGGTCCGTGATGTCTCGGGCGAAGAGGCAGGCATAGGACTGATCGTCGAATTCCAGGTAGTTGGTGGTCACGTCCATGGGCAGCAGCCGACCCTTCTTGGTGCGGTACTGGGTCTCGAAGCTCAACGACCCGGCTTCCTTCAGGGTCCGCCAGTTGGCCTGCCAGCGCGAACGGGGGAGGTCCGGACTGACGTCCTCGATGTTTCGGCTGAGCAGCTCTTCCCGGCTGTAGCCGAGGCACTGACAAGCCCACTGGTTTGCGTAAAGCAGCGCGCCGTCGGGGCCGACCCAGAAGGCCGCGATCGCGGCCCGGTCGACGGTGAACTGAGGCAGGCGCAGCGCCCGCTGCCGGGCGGTATGCTGGCCGATGATGCGCTCCATGAAGAAGACCGCGACCATAGCCAGGGCGCTCATGGTCAGGCCCGAGATCTGGGCGGTGGAGTTGGCCATGACCCAGCCCGGAGGCGCCATCACGAGTTCGGCGGTGAAATAGACCGCCATCAGGGTCGCCATGAAGGCGGTCAGGGCTGCGAAGAAGCCGACGCGCCAATCCCCGTAGCGGCGCAGCAGCACGATCGAGCCGCCGACCGCGAAGACGCTGATCACCACCGACGCGAAGAGGCTCAGATTCATGCCACGCCTGCCCCGTCTAAGGCCTTGGCCCGGATCGAATGCCTGGACACCGTTTTCTCCCGCTCCCGGGTTGTCCCCGGCCTCGGTCCCGCGTTAGAGAATAAGTAATAATCCTAAACTTTCTGTTACAGATTTACGGTAACAATATTTAACACTACTACATATATCGGAATTTATTTAAGCATTACAAATTTCTACACAATCAATTACAGAGTCAAATCTGCGTGACAGGCGTCCCGCGACGCCCGAGGCCGCGCCCTTAGGAGGCTCGGCCAAAGGTCGAGGCCCCCTATGCCAAAGGATTGAAATCACTGATTCTCGGCCCTTTCCTGACACAGCCAACCCCACCTTTTGCCACAACCCGAAGGACCGGGATTGGTTTAACTCTTGCTCTTGGGAGAGAGGCAACCGTCTGATGAATAGGACCGGATTCCGTGTACATGCCCAATGTGTGGTTGACGCGTAGTTTAGAGAAGTTCCGCTCTCTCCAGATCTCACTGCCCCAGGTCTCGTTGCCCCAGGTTTCCTTACCAACGAAGACCGATCTGTCGCGTCCGGAAGAGGTCGCCGTTGGCGCGTCCTTCGCGCGTCTGCGGACCGGCGACTTGATGGAGATCGCCAAGGTTCTGCGTATCGAGGAGAACGACAACGGTATTCCCCACGTGCGCTTTGTCGTGACGATGCGGGACCGCAACGGCGAGTACTCCGACGGTCCCCGGACGCTGGGGCTGGAGGCCTTCAAGCGCCAATTCAACATCGATGCGCGAAAGATTCCTCAGCCGGTGCGCTGGAAACCCCCGAAGCCGCGCCGGAAGGTCAACGGCTCTGATCCTGCTCCGAGGCTTCGCTGGCCAGTGCGTGACGGCGCAGCAGGGGCAGCTGGCAAAGCACAAAGGTCAGGGTCAGACCGCTGAGCCCGACGGCCTTGAAGACCACCCAGAAATCCGTCGTCTGAGTTCGCCAGACCAGTTCGTTCAGGGCGCCCATCGCCACGAAGAAACCGGCAAAACGCCAGGTCAGGCGCCGCCATCCGTCATCGTCCATCGGCCAGGAGCCACCGAGCAGCGATTTCAAGAGCGGCCGCTTCAGCAGCAGCCCGCCGCTCAGGATTGCGGCGAAGAAGAGCTGGACGAAGGTCGGCTTCATCTTGATGAAGGTCTCGTCGTTCAGAGCCAGGGTGATTCCGCCGAAGACGGCGATGACCACGGCGGTGAACAGCGGCATCCGCGGGATCCGTCGCTCGACCGCGGCCGCCACGGCCACCGCCACCGCCGCGGCCAGGATGATGGCGGCCGTCGCGGCCATCAGGCCGGCGAAGAAGTAGACCGCGAGGAAGATCAGGAGCGGTCCGTACTCGATCGCGGGCTTGAACCAGACGGGCGGTATTCGGGACATCTCGGCGCGCGCTGCAGGCTGTGGGCGGGGCATCTCTCGGAAGAGCGATATGGCCCCTCGCGCCCGATCAGGCAAGCCTCCAGGCGGGATGGCGGTCCCCGCTGCCGACCGGGCTCTAGAGGTTGCCGATCCGCGGCTTGCCCTTGACCGCCGGGCCGATCTCCTTGTCGAGGATCTTGGTGCTGTTCTCGGCGGCGGCGATGCAATCGCCGAGCAGGCTGAGGATGCGGATGTTGTTCTCCAGAACCTGCTTGGCCTGCGACTTGGGGTCGTCGGCGATCTTGGCCGCCCTCAGGATGATGTCCCTGCGGATCAGCGTCAGGATGTCCTCCAGCTTGTAGCCGTTGGGATTGTCGTCGGTCATCAGGAAATGTGTCATCGGCCGCGGTCCATAGATCCTGGAATTACGCCCTATAGCCTAACCATAATTGGTTGATGCGCCCTAAACGGAGGGCAAAGCCGGGTGTCCGGCCGCCCCCCGGCAGGGCGGCCGGCCGGGATCACCCGGCGGTCTCGACTACGAGGCCGCCTTGCGCCTTCGCGCCCGGTTCAGCCGCCGGGCGATTTCCTCGACCGCCGCCCGCTCGTGCCGCCGGCACCATTCATGGCTGCGGCCGACCAGGCGGCCGGCGGCGCACAGGTTGAGTCCGAGGGCCAGCCCCGTAACCACCACCGCCTCCTGGCGTCCGTCCAGCCACATCAGCCAGTCCAGGACCCGGTCGAGGCGGCCGATCTCGCGCGGCGACACCGGTTCCCGGGCGCGGCTTCGATCGTAGCCGTAGGCCTCGACGAACTCGCGCAGGACATCGGGCATGTGGCTGCTGGGCCGGCGGGGCAGGCCGTCCTTCGGCAGGGGCAGGCGCCGCAGGGTCTCCATGGCCTCGCGGATCCAGGCGCGGACATGGCCCGGCTCCCAGACCAGCGGCTCGCCCGTCGCTTCGTCGATCGGATCGTCCGGCGGCGGCTCCCAGCCGCGGACCTCGACCCGTCGGCGGAGCCGGCCGCCCTGGCGCGCGGCCACCGGCCAGGAGACCCAGGTCCTGGCGCCCCTTGACGGCGCTCTCATGGACGGCGCCCCGGCACGGTCGAGGGCTTGCGTCCGCGGACGGCAGGCCGGCCGACGGTTTCCTTCGAGCCGAAGAGCTCGGCCTCGGCGGCCTCCTGGCGCGACAGGCCCAGGGCCCGCCGGATCGCCTGATCCGACATGCCGCGGGAGCGCTGCTGGGCCAGGAAGGCCTGCAGCCTAGTCGGCATGGGCCAGGGTCCTCGGAGCCGGTATGCCGGGCTTCTTCTGCAGGTCGCGACTGGCTTCCACCGCGGCGACCCCACGCGGATCGAAGGCCAGCCAGGGATAGTGCGGATGGCGGACCAGATTGCTGGCGATTCCCTTGAGCAGCTTGCGCGGGCGCCGCGACCTTCGGCGGCGGCGTTCCCTGCGGCGATGAGGCGTTGAGATCATGGCCAGAGTGTACGATTTTTTCGCTTTCCGCGTCAACGAAATTTTCGTGTTGCATCGTGCGTCCAGATCGTACAAAATGGCGGCCATGGTAGAGACCTCGGCAGCAGCCCGAAACCTCAAGCGCCTGCGCGAACGCAGCGGGCTTTCGGTCCGCGAGGTGGCTTCGGCGATCGAGCGGCCGGCCTCGACCTATGCCTCCTACGAGGACAAGTACCGCAAGCCCTACCTGCCGCTGGAACTGGCCAAGCAACTGGAGACGGTTCTGGTCGGTCGAGGCGAGCCGGCGATCACGAGCAACGACGTCCTCGCCCTCGCCGGGGTGACGCGGGCCCTCTTCGCGGGCGAGCCCGGCGCAGCCGCTGCCGAGCGACCCGGCGCCGAGCGGACGCCGCAGCGTTGGCGCCCCGGGCCTGCCGAGACGGCGGCCGCCCTGGCCCCGATTCCCGAGCTCGACGTCAGGGCTCTGGCCGGCGGCGGCGCGATTCCCGACCTTGCCGATCCGCAAGCGATGATCGCCGAGTGGCAGATCCCCTTCGACTTCCTGCGCAGCCACACCCATGCGGCGCCGGCGTCGCTGCGCATCATACGGGTCCACGGCGACAGCATGGTGCCCGACTTCCGGCCGGGCGAGCGGGTCCTGGTCAATACCGACGACCGCCTCCCCTCGCCGCCCGGGGTTTTCATCGTTTGGGACGGCTTCGGCCTGGTGATCAAGCGGCTCGAGGTGGTCCCCTATTCCGAGCCGGCGACCGTGCGGCTGATCAGCGCCAACGCCGACTATGCGGTCTACGAGCGCCCGCTGGAGGACGTCACCGTCAACGGCCGGGTGATCGGCCGCTGGCAGTGGACCTGAGGCCATACCAGCCCAATAGCTTTCCGTATTCCCTCGCGCGCACGGCGTTTTCGCACAGCTCGCGCTTTGACAAATTGACGATTAAATCGTACATTATCTCGATGATGTATGAGAATATCGCAGAGCGTGGCCCGTATGCTCACGGTCCAACACCTGAGCTGGCCCCCGATCTGACCGAAGAGCTGCGCTACGACGCCCTGCCGCCGGCGCTGAGAGACCGGCTGGGAAGCCGCGATCCCCTCAGGCAGCGCCTGCTCCAGCTGGAAGGCCTGATGGCCGTGGCCCGCCGCGAGGCCCGCAGCAGCTGCGCCGAGACCCGCCGGGCCCGCGCCGCGGCCGACGGGACCGGCGAGGATCTGGCCCTGCTCGAGCTCGGCTATCACCGGCGGCGGCACCGCCTTGCCCGCCGGGCGGCGAACCAGACCCGCCTGCGCCTGGCCTTGCGGCATCTCGAGAGCGCCGTCGTCGCGGCAAGAGCCGCCGGATAGCGGCCCCCGCCCCGCTGCGGTCTCAATCGGCGTCCAGGCGCTTGCGGAAGATCGGCCGGGTCTCCGAGCGGCGCAGCACCTCTTCGAAGCCGGCGGCCTGGAAAGCCGAAGCGAGACCGGTCCAGGCATAGACCGCCGGATAGGGGGTGGTCTTCGGATCGATGGGATAACCCTCGAGAATGCGGCCGCCCCGCGCCCTGACGAAGTCACCGGCCGCGGCCAGCAGCGCGCCCGAAACTCCACGGTTGCGGTGAGTCTTGACGATCAGGAAGCAGGACAACGACCAGACCTCCTGATCGTCCACCGGCTTCAGGACCCGTGACCGCGCCAGCCGTGGAAAGGCGGCGCGCGGCGCGACCGAGCACCAGCCAACCGGCCGGTCGCCGTCGTAGGCGATCAGCCCGGGCTCCGCCCCGGCATCGAAGAGCGCCTTCATCGCCGCCTTGTTGCCCGCACCCGACTGGGCTTCAAAGTCCTTGCGCTGAAGCCGCCACAGCATGCACCAGCAGCCGCCATAGCCGCCGCGCTCGCCAAGCAAAGCTTCGAAATCTGGCCAGCGCGCCTGCGTGGCCGGCAGGATCTTCAGCCCAGCCGTCTCGGCGGCCCGCGCGTTCGCGCTCGGGGATTTCGATGGTTTTCTATCGGCCATGGTCTCGCCGAGGTCTCCAAGATGGTGATGCGGGGGGCCAGGTCTCATCCGCAGTTTATGTTCTGTTTTTGTTCCTGTCCAGAAAAGCGCTTGCCTGCCGGCCCGGCGGCGACGATCAATTGGGCGAGCCTTTCCGGTCGGGCGTTGACAGCGGCCCGGAGCCACGCCCGTCCATCAGCGGAGAGCAGCGATGTCCTACCGTCCGACTCCCCTCACCGAAGACCTGCACCGCTACCTGCTGGAAGTCTCCCTGCGGGAACCCGCCCTGCTCGCCAGGTTGCGCGAGGAAACGGCGCGGCGCGGCGACGCCGGCATGCAGATCTCGCCCGAGCAGGGACAGTTCATGGCGTTCCTGATCGAGCTGACCGGCGCCAGGCGGGTCCTGGAGATCGGCACCTTCACGGGCTATTCCGCCCTGTCCATGGCCCTGGCCCTGCCGCCTGAAGGCCGGATCATCGCCTGCGACATCGAGCCCGAGACCACCGCCGTGGCCCGGCGCTACTGGGCCGAGGCCGGGGTCGCGGAAAAGATCGATCTGCGGCTGGCCCCGGCGCTCGATACCCTCGAAGGATTGCTGGCCGAAGGTGCCGCCGAGAGCTTCGATTTCGCCTTCATCGACGCCGACAAGGAGAACTACGAGGCCTATTACGAGCGTTGCCTCGCTCTCCTGCGCCAGGGCGGCCTACTCGCGGTCGACAACGTCCTCTGGAACGGCGCCGTGGCCGACCCGGCGGCCCGGGATCCGGACACCGAAGCGATCCGCGCCCTCAATCTCAGGATGCGAAAAGACCCCCGAATCTCGCTCTCTATGGTGCCCATCAGCGACGGTCTCAGCCTGGCCCGAAAGCGCTAGGACACTCAGCATAAGTCGCTGAAAACGCGACAGAAACAGCGATTAATCATGGTTAATACTTTCTTTAGGGAAAATTAATCCGATTTTCAGTCTTCCCGGTGACAATCGACCCATGAGCCGGCCGGACAGCCAGCCACGCTTGGCCCGACAGCCGCGGAAAAACCCTTGCCCAAGAAAGGGGTCTCCCATGTGGAAGACGGTTATCACCACCGGTGCCATCCTCGCCCTCTCGGCCTCCGCGGCATCTGCGGAGCCCCAGTGCAACACGCGCGA
>JASJAL010000180.1 GCA_030067055.1 Kiloniellales bacterium
AGCTTGGCAAGCTAGGACACGGCGCGTGATTCTCCCGGAACGACGACCGGAAAGGCAGCGTGAATTCGACAGGGTCAGCGCCAGCGAACGAGCGGCCGATGGCCGACGCGATCTGGCAAATTCGGACCTGTGGCATCGGCCACATCACGAAATGCGATAGCGCTGCAAAACTGCGGCCTAGGGAAAAAACGCAGCCATGGCGTCGATCAGAACAGAGGTCGCAAAGCGGTCAATCGAAGAGGTCGGCGCCGCCTATATGAAGGGATGCGCCGGGCGCGAGGAACCGAGTTTGCCGGTCCTCAAGATCTCGGTGTTCGGCGGCCTGGAGGTCCTGTCGCGGGGCGGCGAGCCGGTCCTCCTGTCGGGCCGGAAAGACCAAGCGCTGCTCGGCTTCCTGGCGCTGTCGCCGGGAGTCACCTATTCGCGCGAGAAGCTGGCAGCTCTCCTGTGGTCCGACAGCGGCGAGCGCCAGGCCCGCGACAGCCTGAAGCAGGCCTTGCTGCGCCTGCGTCGCTGCCTCGAACCCTACGCCATCGAACCTCTGGTTACCGATCGGCAGACGGTGACCCTGAACCGCGACCGCCTGTGGGTCGATGCGAGGGTCTTCGAGACCTTGCTCCAGGACCGCAGCGCGGAGTCGATCGCGCGCGCCGCCTCACTCTACGCCGGTGACCTGTTGGAGGGTCTGCATGTGCAGGATGCGAGCTTCGAGGACTGGCTGCAGATCGAGCGTGAGCGCTTGCGGGCCTTGGCGACCGAGGCTAGCGCGGAGCTTATGGCGCTTTCGCTTGAGGACGGTCGGCGCGACCGCGCCGCCTGCGCCGCGCGGCGGCTCTTGTCTCTCGACCCGCTGCACGAGGCAGCCTGCCGCACCTTGATGCAGGTACAGGCGGAGCGCGGCGAGAGAACCCAGGCCCTGAAGCTCTACGAGACCCTGCGTTGCCGCCTGCAGCAGGAGCTTGCCGTCGAGCCGGAGCCGGAGACCGTGGCGCTCTATCGGTCGATCCGGAGCCGACGCGCCAACGGGACGGAGAGCGCTGGGAACTGCGACAGCGATGCCGGAAAAGTCGAGGCGGCCACCACAGCCGACGCGCCTCAAGTGGCCGATCCTGCTCGCAGCAAGCCGCAGTCCAAGCCCTCGATCGCCGTACTCCCCTTCGCCAACATCGGCGAGGATCCGAAGCAGGATTACTTCGCCGACGGCCTTACCGAAGACATCATCACCGACCTGTCGCAGGTCTCGGGGCTCTTCGTCGCCTCCCGGCACAGCGCTTTCACCTTTAAGGGCACGTCGGTCGAGGCGCAAACCGCAGCGCAGGAACTGCAGGTCGACCACATCCTTCAGGGCCGCGTGCGTACCGCGGCCGGCCGGGTCCGGGTCACAGCCCAGCTGCTCGACGGGACGACCGGCGAGCACGTCTGGGCCGAGCGTTACGACCGCAGCCTGGAGGACATCTTTGCGCTGCAGGACGAGATCGCGAAGAGCATCGTCGAGGTTCTCAAGGTGAAGCTGCTGCCGGAAGAACTGGCCTGCATCACCAGCCAATCGACCAGCAGCGTGGATGCCTATCAGTACTACCTGATGGGGCGCGCCTTCTATCTGCGGGGGATCGACCGGCATGGCCTGAGCATCGCCCGTAAGATGTTCGGCAAGGCGATCGAGATCGACCCGAACTACGCCCGCGCCCACGCGGCCCTCGCCGCCAGCGAATCCTACCTCTCGATGAGCGAGCCCGAGGTGACTTACGAAAGCAGCCTGGCCAGCAGCCTGAAGGCGCTGGCGCTGGACCCGAACCTTCCCGAAGCCCATGCCGTCCGGGGCCTGGTGCTCTATGCCGACGGCCGCTTCGCCGAGGCGACCAAGGAATTCGAGCTCGCCTTGAGCCTCGGTCCGGACTCGCATGAGACCCACTTCCTCTTCGCCCGGAACTGCCGGCTGCAAGGGCTGCACCAGAAGGCCGCGACTCTCTTCGAGGAGGCCGCGCGCTTGCGGCCGAAGGACTATCGCGCGCTCGGCCTCTTGGCTTCGGAATACAAGATCCTTGGCAGAACCGAGGACTTCGAGGCTGCGGTGCGCCGGGCCCTGGAGCGTGTCGAGGCGGCGGTCGAGGCCCATCCCGAGAACGCAGACGCCCTGGCCTTCGGCAGCGCCCTGCTGGCCGAGCTGGGGCAGGCGGAGCGCGCCCAGGCCTGGGCGGAACGCGCGATCACGCTCGGCCCCGACGACGCACTGGCCCACTACAACGTGGCTCGGACCTACGCCTTCCTCGGCGAACTCGGCACCGCCCTCGACCGCCTGGAGCAGGCTTTCCGGTCGCCGCCCGAATGGCAGCGCCGCCTCGCGCAATGGATGACGAGCGACGAGGACATCGACCCGCTGCGCGCGCATCCGAGGTTCCAGGCATTGATCGCTCGCCTCGAGGCCGAGCTCGGACCGCGGTCCTAGCGAGAGCTTCGCCACGCGGCCGTGGCCGTTGCTGCCGGGCCTGATCCGGCCGCAGGGCGCGAAATCCATGGCGGGCTTGGGATTTCTTCATCGGTCTGCGAACCAGGCCATCACCTCTTCGACCAGGCCGCCATCGCGGACGCAGTCGTCGAAGGCATGCCCGCAGTTCGGCAGGCTGCGAAAGCGGACCTCTGCATCGACGCCCGTGCGGACCGCCGCCTCGCGCAGGGCCTGGCTCCAACGCGCCGCCCGTTCGACCCGGTTCCGGCCCTGGCGCCGGTCGACCTTCTTCCCTTTGCGGAGCGCCGGATCACGCTCGATGTCCCGCTCGCCGACGAGGACGAGGGTCGGGATCTCGAGGAATGCACCGAGCTTCGGCCTGAAGCGCTGACCGCCGCGGGTCCCGGGCGCCAAGCCATAGGGATAGGCCTCGTCGGGGTCCGGCTGGGTGTACCAACCGGCCGAGGATACCGCCAGGCGTGCGACCCGCTCCGGATGAAGCAGAGCGAAGCGATGGGCGAACTGGGCACCACCAGAGAAGCCGAAGAGATCGATGCGGTCGACATCGATCCCGGTCGTCTCGGCGACTTCGCGCAGGATCGCGAAGAGCGCCCGGTCCGCCTGGCAGCGGTCCTGGGTCACCCTTTGGTAACGCTTGCATTGGGCTTCGGAAAACAGGGGCGCCACCAGAACCCGACCGCTGCGCTCGGCCCAGGGCGCGAAGGCGGCGATGTGCTCGTCGGCCCGGCGCGATATTCCATGCACCGTGACCAAGGGCGGCGCTTCCAGGTTTCTCTGGCTGGGAATGTAAAGATAGTAGGGAACGCCCTCCTCCTCCAGCGGCAGGCGCAGTTCCGCTCCGCCGCCCGGCAGGTCCGCACCACTGAGGGGCTGAGCTTGGAGATCCGAGGTGTGAGACGCCGCCGCCGCGGCCAGAAGACCCGTCGTCACGATGAGCACCTTCGCTGAAAGACTGTGAAACGCCATGCTGGGAAGCGGTGGCGGCTCAAGCCGCCTGCGCCCGGCCATAGACCTCGGCGATGCGGTCGCAGGGCAGCAGATCGAAGATCATGTGAATCCGTTCCGCCGAACCGTCGTTATGGGCCTCGTGCACCGCCTTGTTGTCGAACCACCAGAGCTCGCCCTCTTGCATGCGGACCTCTTCGTCGCCGCTCTTGAGGTAACTGCCGGCCGCGCTCTGCAAGACCAGGTGATAGCGATCGCGGAACCTGTAGTAGTCGCCTCGGTCGATGTGCGGATAGACCCGGCGACCGGGCATGAGACGGACGATCTTGGCGCGGCTCAGCTCGGCGTCCTGCTCGGTCGCAAAAGCTTCCAGGAAAGCCCGGGCCACGATGAACCGGCGCGAGATCGTGGTATAGCGGCTCTCATGCACGTCGCGGCGCTTTCGATTGCCGATCTTGGACTTCACCAGACCCCGCAAGGGAATCGCCTGGGCCTCGCGCTGAACCGCGATCTTGTCCTGGCGGCCGGTGCTGAGGTTCCAGGCCTCAGGGATTGAGGCGATCTCGTCGAGAAATGGCCGCACGTCGAGGTCGTCCTTGATCCTACGGAAGTATTTCATCGTCTCGTCTCCTAGCTCGCATTCTGGGTGCTGATGTCAGCCCACGGCCCTGAGCGGCTGCGGCGCCGCGTTCTGCGCCAGCCAGTCAGCCGGCGCAAACTCGCGCAAACGTCGGTTCTCGACTTTGAGGATCCGGTCGGCTGCGGCGGCACGCGCCGGGTCGTGAGTAACGAAGAGGACCGTGCCCGCGAAGTCCCTGACCACCGCTTCCAGGGCGTCGCGGGCCGCGTCGTCCAGGTTGGCATCCGCCTCATCCAGAAGCAGCACGCGGGGCCTGGAAAGCAGAGCGCGGGCCAAGGTGATCCGGGCGCGCTCGCCGGAGGACAGACCGCCGCCGCTCTCGGAAATGCGGCTTTCGATGCCGGCCGGCAGGCGGGCGACGAGGGCCTCGAGACCGAGAGCGGCGATGCTGCGCTCGAGATCTTCGGCGGTCCAGGCGGTCGCGCCGTAGGTCAGGTTGAGGCGCAGCGAGCCGCGCAGCAGCGGCAGGTCGGGCGAAACCATGCCAAAGGTACGACGGACCTCCTGCCAGCGGCACTTGCAGATATCCTGGCCGTCCAGCCGGACGCGGCCTTTGTCCGGATCCAGGATTCCGGCAACTAGGCGCAGCAGGGTCGACTTGCCGGCGCCGTTGGCACCGACGATGGCAACCCGCTCGCCCGCCTCGATGGTCGCATCCAGGTCGCGGAACAGCCCGTCGAAGCCGACCCCACGCAGCTCGATCCGACCCGGGCCCGGACGCAGAGAGCGTCTTGCCCTGTGGTCCGATCGACGTCCGACCGGCTTGAGCGCCAGCATTCGCTCCAGCTTCTCCCGTGCGATCAGCGCGCCGTTCCAGTATTCGTAGACCCGGCCCAGGTCCTGCAGTCGGGGCGCCAGCAAGCCGGCGACCACCATGGCCGCCACCACGGCGCCGGGGCTGGCGAGGCCTAGTCCGACCTGCAGGGCGCCAGCGAAAAGGGCGCAGGCGCCGGCCAAGCTTGCGCTCGCCTCGGAAAGCGCGCGCAGCAGGCCGATCACTCTGGCGCGCGCGACCAGCGCGTGGCGCAGGCGCGTGCTGAGGCGCTCAAAGCGTCGTTTCTCCTTGGCCTCCTGACCGAAGGCCTCGACCACTCCGATGTTTGCGACCCGGTCGTTGAGCTGCGCGGCCAGGCGACCCCGACGGCGCCGGGATACCCGGGTCGTCGCACGCAGGTGCGGACCGACCGCCAGGGCCAGCCCGGCCGTCACCGTGACCGCGATGCCGACTGCCAGGGCCACCACCGGCTCGACCAAGGCAAGGACTGCGATCGCCAGCACGGTCGCCAGTCCGCTGACCGTCAGCCGGGCCAGACCAAAGCTGATCCACTGCCGCAGGGTGGTCAGGTCGCCGACGAAGCGCAGCACGATGGCCCCACGGCTCATCTGCCGGGCCCCCTCCGCGCCGATTCGCGCGATGTGGCGGAAAAGGCGCAAGCGCAGGGCGTGGACATAACCCTGTCCCAGGTGCTCGGCATCGAGATGACCGCGCCAGCGCAACCAGGCGCCAAACGCGATCGTCACGCTCAAGCCGGCAGCGAAGGCACCCGCCTCGTCCAGCGGAAAGGGCGCCTGCGGTGCGATCAACCGGTCGAATCCGTTCTTGACCAGCAGGGCGGTCGCCACCGCGACACCGGCCTGCGCGATGCCGTTGGCGACGAGGTAGGCGAAGCGTAGTCGGCGACGACCGGAGAGGACGGCGGGGAGTCGCATTTGAGCTTCCCTCTATCCAACGTCAGGCCGGATCAAGCCGGGATCCGGGCGGGTGCGGCCAGGCGGGGCGGCAGCCAGGCGCCGTCGGTCAGATCGGCGAGCGATACGATGGGAGTCTCCAGCACGCGCGCCGCCTCGCGCACGGCCAGCGGGCTGGAGGTCATCCGGCCGGCGAGGGCGATCGGCGTCATCGCATTGGCTGCGAGCCTGCGGACCCCCGCTTCGGCGCCCATGGCATCGCTGGCCGCGACCACCACGTCGTCGACCAGCTCGGCAAAGACCGGGGTCTCGACCAGGTCGGCGGTCTCGGAGAAGAACAGACCGTCCGCCAGCTCGAGGATGATGACGTCGGGCCGATCCTCGGCCAGCCAGCGGACCATCGCGGGCAGCAGCGCGGTGAGCTCGTCCGCCGGCACCTTGTAGGTCGAGGCGTAGCCGAAGTCGGTGAAGTCCAGCACCTCCGAGGCGCCGGCATCGACGTAGGCCCAGCGGTCGCCGCCGGCACCGGTGCCGGTGACCTTGCCGACCGCGACCTTGAGGCCGTTGCTGCTGAGGCCCCGGACCATGCCGGCGATAGTCGTGGTCTTGCCGGCGTTCATCGAGGTGCCGACGACCGACAGGGTGTAGGGCCGAGCGGAAATCGGCCGGGCGCCGGAGAGGGCATAGTCCTTCAGGTTGAGGATCCGGCCCTCGACATCGGCGACCAAGCCGATCGGGGTGATCTGGGTCGCCGGCCTGGTCGCGCCGTGGCGGTTGATGCAGAGCGCCGCGATGCCACCCCCGGCCACCATGTGGCAAGGCTCCAAGCGCTTCGGCACCAGCGCCTCAAACTGATCGCTGGCGTAGCGGGCGCCGAAGCAGAGCAGAACCTCGTCGCCGACGTAGAGCTGGCCACGGCGGCCCTCGGGATTCTCGATCCGGCGGTGGTGGCCGATCCGATCGATCCGGGCGAGAACCAGGTCGCCGGCCTGGGGCCGGACCCCGAAGCTGAAGAGGACGGCGGCGTCGCCGAGCGCGATCCGCCGCGTCGCGTAGGAGCGTTTGGCCGCTTGCAGGCGTCCCGGCGCCAGCGGCTCGGGCTCGATCGCGGCATCGGCCGAGAGCCGGCGGTTGAGATTGATCGGCGCGGGCGAAAGGGCCCGACCCACATCCTTGCCGAGTGCGCTGAACTCCTTGATCACGTCCGTCTCCTCCATCGCAGGTGCCACGTTCATAGAACGGAACAAGCGGCGATCTATTCTCCGGCCTGGCGTCATTTCCGTTTCGGGGCTGACACCTCGCCGATCCGCCGCCTTCGGGCCGCCGGGGCCGCCGCGGCGATCCGCCGGCGGTCCGGTCTCGCGGTTCGGATCGGGCGCAGCGGGCCTGGGGGACGCCCGCGTGGACGGCGGCGCCCGGATCGGACGATCCATTCGGATGGAGCGACAGCCGAGACCGACCCCGGTTTTGCGAGGAGACCCTGCTTGCGGCAGGCGCACCGCAGCAGGCTGGTGCCGGTTTGAGGATTGACTCCCGGCCCCGGCCCACAAGAAGCTGATCGCCCATCAGAGGAGGAGAAAGGGAGATGCCCAAATTCGCGGCCAACCTGTCGATGATGTTCAACGAGGTCGATTTCCTCGAACGCTTCGACGCCGCGGCCGAGGCGGGCTTCGCCGGGGTCGAGTACCTCTTTCCCTATGCCTGGAACAAGGCGGAGCTGGCCGAGCGGCTGTCCAGGGCCGACCTGAAGCAGGTGCTGTTCAACATGCCGCCGGGCGACTGGGATGCCGGAGAGCGCGGCCTTGCTATTCTGCCCGAGCGGACCGATGAGTTCCGCGCCGGGGTCGAGACCGCCATCGACTACGCCAATGCGCTGGGTTGCGGCCAGCTCCACTGCATGGCTGGCCTTGAGCCCGCGGGCATCGATCCGGCAGTCCTGCGTCGGACCTACGTCGAGAACCTCCGATATGCCGCCGACAAGGCCGGGGGTGCCGGAATCAGGGTGCTGATCGAGGCGATCAACACCCGCGACATGCCCGGCTTCTTCCTGAACACCTCGCGCCAGGCGCTGGGGGTCATCGAGGAGGTCGGATCCGACAACCTGTTCTTCCAGTACGACATCTATCACATGCAGATCATGGAGGGCGACTTGGCCCCGACCCTCGAGGCCAACCTCGGCAAGATCGCGCACCTGCAGCTGGCCGACACACCGGGCCGTCACGAGCCGGGAACGGGAGAGATCAACTATCCCTTCCTCTTCGGTCACCTCGACCGGATCGGCTACGACGGCTGGATCGGCTGCGAATACAGGCCGGCGACGACCACGACCGAAGGCCTGGGCTGGTTCGCGCCCTACAAGAACGACGGCCAGGCCGTAGCCTGAGCCCAACGACAGGAAAAGGATAAAGAAACATGGCGAAGATCGGATTCATCGGCCTGGGGATCATGGGCCGGCCCATGGCCGGGCACCTGCTCGACGGCGGCCACGAGGTGGTCACGGCGAGCCACCGCACGCCACCCGCCCAGGAGCTGCTCGACAAGGGCCTCGTCCTGCTCGATTCGGCCCGGGAGGTCGCGGCCGCAGCCGAAGTCATCATCGTCATGGTGCCGGACACGCCGCAGGTCGAAGCCGTGCTCTTCGGCGAGAGGGGCGTCGCCGAGGGCCTGTCCAGCGGCAAGCTGGTGATCGACATGAGCTCGATCTCGCCAATCGCGACCAAGGACTTCGCCGCCCGCATCGAGGATCTGGGCTGCGACTACCTGGACGCACCGGTTTCCGGCGGCGAGGTCGGCGCCAAGGCGGCTTCCCTGACCATCATGGTCGGCGGCAAGCAGGCGGCCTTCGATAGGGCGACGCCGATCTTCGAGCTGATGGGCAAGAACATCACCCTGGTCGGCGACACGGGCGTGGGCCAGACCACCAAGGTCGCCAACCAGATCGTCGTCGCGCTGACCATCGAGGCGGTGGCCGAGGCCCTGGTCTTCGCCTCCAAAGCGGGCGCCGACCCGGCCAAGGTGCGCCAGGCCCTGATGGGCGGCCTGGCGTCCTCGCGGATCCTCGAGGTCCACGGCGAGCGCATGTACAAGCGCACCTTCGACCCCGGCTTCCGCATCGAGCTGCACCAGAAGGACCTGAACCTCGCACTCCAGGGCGCCAAGTCGCTGGGGGTCAGCCTGCCGAATACGGCCAGCGCCCAGGAGCTGTTCAACGCCTGCGCGGCCAACGGCGGCGCCGGCTGGGATCACTCGGCCATCGTCCGGGCGCTGGAGATCATGGCCAACCACGAGGTCGCCTCGGAGAGCGACGGCGGGTGAGCCCCGGCGCGGCGTGCCGCCTCAGGACCCGCCGCCGAAATCCTCCGGGTAGGCGAAGAGCGCCGGCGTGCCGCCGGTGTGGACGAAGAGCAGCCTGGCGCCCTTCGCCAGGTCCGCCGCCCGGCGCAGCAGGCTGGCGAAAGACCGGCCGGTGTAGACGGGGTCCAGCAGCAGGCCTTCCCGCCGCGCCGCCAGGGCTACGGCCTCGCGCAGCGCTGGATTGAGGCGGCCGTAGCCGGGCGCCAGATCCAGGTCGTCGAGAACGATGTCCGCCGCGGCGACGGGATTCGGCGCGCCGATCAGATCGGCGATCTCCTGGCAGCGGCGGTCGATGCGCGGGTGCTGGACCTCAGCGGCGCGGCGCACGCAGATGCCGGTGACCGGCACCGCGGAACCCAGGGCGCGCAGGCCGAAAAGCAGTCCGGCGTGGGTGTGGCCGCTGCCCGACGCGACGACGATCTCGTCGAAGTCGAGCCCAGCCGCCTCGGTCTGCGCCAGCAGCTCCCGCGCCGCCGCGACGTAGCCCAGGGCACCCAGGGGCGGATGGCCGGGCGCCAGGGGTATCACGAAGGGCCGCCGCCCCTCCCCTTTCAGCGCCTCGGCGATCTCGTTGATCCGCCGGTCGGCGCCGACCTCGTCCTCGCCTTCCGGATAGTGATGGATCTTGGCGCCCAGCATCTGGTCCAGCAGCACGTTGCCAGACCGCCGATAGGCCTCGCCCTTGCCCGGCACGCGCTCTTCCAGCTGGACCTCGCAGGCCAGGCCCAGCTTGCAGGCCGCCGCCGCGGCCAGACGCACGAAATTGGACTGCACGGCCCCGGTGATCAGGACCGTGTCGGCCTTTTGCGCCAATGCCTCGCCAAGGTAGAACTCGAGCTGGCGAACCTTGTTGCCGCCCAGGGCGAGGCCGCTGCAGTCGTCGCGCTTGACGAAGAGCTGCCGTCCGACGTCGGCGCTGAGGTTAGGTAGCGCCTCGAGGGGCGTGGGCAGATGCCCGAGCGCGGCGCGGGGGAAGTCGTCCAGCCTGCCGAGCGGCGCGCCCACCTCAGTCGGCCGCCGCCGCTTCCGGCGCCGCGCGGCGCAGGGCCAGGACCTGCAGCAGCAGCACGGGCGCGGCGATCAGCAGGGCCAGCAGGTCGGAGTTCAGGCTGGGCGCGACCAGGAACAGCCCGGCGACCGCCATGACGATGCGGCTGAACACGCCCAGGTTCGCCAGGAAGTAGCCGGTCACCGCGGTCGCGATGGCGAAAATCCCTAAGGCGCAAGTCAAGGCGACCTGCAGGAAGCTGACTAGGGTGAAGTGCTCCGGCAGCACGATCAGCATGGTCGGCGCGTATACGAAGACCATCGGCACCATCAGCTTGCCGATGCCGAGGGTGAAGGCCGAGATGCCGGTGCGGAAGGGGTTGGCCCCGGCGATGCCGGCCGCCGCATAGGCCGAAGCGCAGACCGGCGGCGTGATCTCCGAGATGACACCGTAGTAGAGCACGAACATGTGCGAGGCCAGGGGCGGGACGCCGAGCTGCGCCAAGGCCGGCTGGGCGACCGAGGCCAGCATGATGTAGAGCGCGGTGGTCGGCAGCCCGGCGCCCATCAGGATGCAGGCCATGGCGACCAGGACCAGCGACAGGAAGAGCTGGATCGACTGCAGCGAGAAGGCCTCGCTGGGAATCATCGAGAACAGCGGGGCCACGAACTCGGCCATCTCCTTGGCGCCGTTGGTCACCATGAAGCCGAGGCGGAAGCCAATGCCCGTGGTGTTGATCACCCCGACCACGATCCCGACGGCGGAGGCCGCGGCGCCGACGGCGAGGGCGTACTGGACGCCGACGTGCATGCTCGCGGTCAGCTCGCGGAAGGACTGCCGCGGCCGTTTGTTCAGCACGCCGATGACGATGCAGGCGATCAGCAGCGCGCAGAGCAGCGGCGAGAAGACGCCGCTCAGGGTCTTCCACAGCACGAAGCCCAGCGCCGCCGCCGGAACGATCAGGGTCACCGGCTTCTGGAAGCTGGTGAAGCCGACGATGATGCAGAGCGTGATGCCGGTGAAGGCCGCCATGTAGGGCGTGTAGCCGCTGAACAGGACGTAGATCAGCGCGACCAGCGGCAGCACCGTCGGCCAGCCCTCGCGCCAGACCTTCTTGAACTGCGGCAGCTTGTCCGGGCTGTAGCCCTTGAGGCCCAGGCGCTTGGCCTGGAAATGGACGATCGAGATCACCCCGACGTAGTGCATCAGGGCCGGCACCACGGCGGCCGCCACGATCTGGGTGTAGGGCATCTCCAGGAACTCGGCCATGATGAAGGCGGCCGCGCCCATGATCGGCGGGGT
>JASJAL010000181.1 GCA_030067055.1 Kiloniellales bacterium
CCGCTAGAAGAACTCGAGCCGGACGGCAAAGAGCTTTTCGACCGACTTGACGGCACTGGCCGCCGCAAAGATCACGACCTGGTCCTTGGGTTTGATTACGGTGTCGCCGCGCGGAATGATCACTTCGTCGCCACGTACGATGGCGCCGACAAGAACGCCCTCCGGCAGGTCGGCTTCGCGGAGCGGCACCCCAACCAGGCTCGAGGTTTCCAGCGCCTCCGCCTCGATGATCTCGCCGAAGCCCTCGGACAGGGAATGCACCGATCGTATCCGGCCCTGGCGGACGTGCTGCAGGATGGTCGAGACCGTGATCTCGCGCGGACTGACCACGGTGTCGATGCCCAGGGTTCCGATCAGGGGGCTGTAGGTCGTCGAGTTGACCAGAGTGACCGCACGCTGCGTGCCGAAGCGTTTAGCCAGCAAGGACGTCAGGATGTTGACCTCGTCGTCGTTGGAGACCGCGATCACGGTCTCGGTCGCCTTGACATTGGCCTCCTCGAGGATCTCCTGATCCAGCGCGTCGCCGTGGATCACCACCGTTCGCTTCAACTGCTGGGCGACGTACTCGGCGCGCTCCTTGTTGATCTCGATCAGCTTGAGCGCGACGTGCGGATATTTCTCCTCTACGATTTCCGCCAGGCTGAGCCCGATGTTGCCGCCGCCAACGATGATAACCCGGCGAGCCTCCTTCTCCTCGTGGCCGAAGGCGACCATGGCCCGGGTCAAGTGCGCGGTCTCTGCGACGAAGTAGACGTCGTCGCCGTCGAGCATCACATCCTCGGGCGTCACCACCACGGCGCGGCCATCGCGCTGCAGACCGATGACCAGGATGTGCAGATCCGGAAAGAGGCCGGTGAGTTGGCGCAGCGGCGTGTCGAGGATCGGCGTCTCGGAGGTGCAATGGACGCCGATCAGGCTCACCTTTCCGTCGGCCAGGGGAATCACGTCGAAGGCGCCCGGCACCTCCAGCCGCCGGCTCACTGCCCGCGCCACCTCGATCTCGGGCGAGATGATCACGTCGATCGGCAGGTGGTCCCGGCTGAAGAGATCCGACCACAAGGGGTTCAGGTAGCTCTGATGGCGCACCCGGGCGATCTTGGTGGTGACGTCGAAGAGGGAGTGGCAGATCTGGCAGGCCACCATGTTGACCTCGTCGGCATAGGTCACCGCGATCACCATGTCGGCGTCGGGCGCGCCGGCCCGTTCAAGGATATCAGGGTGGGAGGCGAAGCCGACCATCCCCTGGACATCCAAAGAGTCGGCGATCTTCGTGACCAGCGCCTCGGACTGGTCGATCAGGGTGATATCGGCCCCCTCGCTCGACAGGTAGCGCGCGATGTTGAAGCCGACCTGGCCGGCCCCGCAAATGATGACCTTCATGTAGCGCCACCGTTGCTCGGCGGCGGACGGTCTTGCGAAGTCGAGATGCCGAGGGAGCGGAGCTTGCGGTGCAGCGCCGAGCGCTCCATGCCGATAAAGCCGGCGGTCCGGGAAATGTTGCCGCCGAAGCGGGTCACCTGGGCCTCGAGGTACTGCCGCTCGAAGACTTCCCGCGCCTCGCGCAGCGGCAGGGACATGATCTCGCCGCCATTGCCGCCGCGTAGGGCGGCCGGCGCGATCTCGCCGATATCGGAGGGCAGCATATCTGCGCCCACGGGCTCGCCGGGGTCGCCCGGGGCCATGATCAGGATCCAGTCCAGCACGTTGCGCAACTGCCGCACGTTGCCGGGCCAGTTATAGCCCTGCAGCACGGCCAGAGAGTCGCTGGTCAGGCGGCGCGGTGGCAGGCCGGTCGCGTCGGCCGAGCGCTCGATGAAGTGCCTGGCGAGCAGCGGGATGTCCTCTCGCCGGTCGGCCAGGGCCGGCACGGAAAGGGGAACGACGTTCAGCCGGTAAAAGAGGTCTTCCCGGAAGCGGCCCTCGCGCATCAAGCTTGCCAAGTCCCGGTTCGTCGAGGCGATGACCCGAACATCGACCTGAACCACGCCCTCGCCGCCCAGGCGCCGGAAGGTTTGCTCCTGCAGGACCCGGACGATCTTGCCCTGGGTTTCGAGCGGCATGTCGGCGACCTCGTCCAGGAGGAGCGTGCCCCGGTGAGCGCGCTCGAAAGTGCCGAGCTTGCGCGGCGATTCGGCGCCCTCGGCGCCGGACTCGGCCCCGAAGAGCTCGCTTTCCAGGCGGTCGGGATGCATGGCGGCACAGTTGAGAGCGACAAAGGCCTCGTTGGCGCGCGCCGAACTCTGGTGGATCAGCCGTGCGACGACCTCCTTACCGGCGCCTGCCGGGCCGGTGATCAGCACGCGGCTGCCGGTGCGCGCCACCTTGTCTATCGCCTGCTTCAAGTGGTTGACCACGGCCGAGGTACCGATCAGCTCGCTGTCGGGTCCGACCCGCAGGCGCAGTTCCTCGTTTTCGCTGCGCAGTTCCGCAGCCTCCAGGGCCCGTTCGACGACCAGGAGCAAGCGATCGGACTTGAAGGGTTTCTCGATGAAGTCGTAGGCGCCGAGCTTGATCGCCTGGACCGCGGTCCCGATGGTGCCGTGGCCGCTGATGATCACCACCGGCAAGGTCGGGTCGACGCGCTTCAGCTTGGTCAGGACCTCGATCCCGTCAAGTTCGCTGTTCTGCAGCCAAACGTCCAGGATCACCAGGTCCGGGCGGCGCTTGCGGATTTCATCCAGGGTCTCGGTGCTGTTCGAAGCTTCGCGGGTCTCATAGCCTTCGTCGTCCAGAATGCCGGTGATCAGCATCCGGATATCGGCTTCGTCGTCGACGATCAGAATCTCACGCGCCATGGCTTCTTGCCTTTGCCAAACTCTGCTTCTGAGCTCACTCGGCGGCGGGCGCCTGACGCCGGATGCCTGGTCCCTCGCTCGCGCGCAGGAACAGGCAGACCGTCGCGCCCCCGCCCTCCCGGTCGGCCATCCGCAGGTCGCCCCCGTGGTCCTCCATGATTTTCTTGACGATCGCCAGACCCAGACCGGTGCCATGCTTTCGGGTCGTGATGTAGGGCTCGGTCAGACGATCGCGGTCCTTCTTCGGCAGGCCCCTGCCGTTGTCCTCGACCCGTATTTCCACGGCCTCGTCCATGCGTTCCAGGGAGACACGGATCTCGCCGTCGTCGGCTTCGCCGTCGGTGGCGGTCCGCTCCTCGATGGACTCGACGGCGTTCTGCAGCAAATTGGTGAGCGCCTGGCTGATCTGCTGGCGATCGAAGTTCGCCGTCACCGCCACCTCGGGCAAAGCGGTGTCGAAGCGGATCCCCGGATGGGCCGAACGCTGCAGGAAGACCGACTGACGGATGACGTCGGTCAGGTTCTCCTCCTGCATCACCGGTGCCGGCATGCGTGCGAAGTTGGAGAACTCGTTGACCATCCGACCGATGTCGCCGACATGGCGCACGATGGTGTCGGTGCAGATCTCGAAGGTCTCCTTGTCGCTTTCGATCTCGTTCAGGTACTTGCGCTTCAGGCGCTCCGCCGAGAGCTGGATCGGGGTCAGCGGGTTCTTGATCTCATGGGCGATCCGCCGCGCGATATCGGCCCAGGCCGCCTTGCGCTGCGCCGACATCAGCTCGGAAATGTCGTCGAAGGTGACGACGAAGCCGAGTATCCCATGGCCGCCGCGCTCGGTGGTAATCCGGACCAGAAGGGTGCGGGTCGTGCCGTCCGGCTGATTGAGGGTGATCTGGTGCTGGGCGTCGCGGCGCACGTTGTCGGCCTTGTCCAGCAGCTCGCGCAGCTCTGGAACCACCTCGCCGAGCGGCTTGCCCCGCAGCTCTTCCGGTTCCATGGAGAGCAGCGCGCAGGCCGAGCGATTGGGCAGGGTGATCCGGCCCTGGTGGTCCAGGCCGATCACGCCGGCGCTCACCCCCGATAGCACCGCCTCGGTGAAGCGGCCGCGCTGGTCGAGTTCCTTGTTGGCGTCGATCAGGGCCCGCTGCTGGCTTTCTAGCTGGCCGGTCATGCGGTTGAAGGCGCGCGACAGCCAGCCGATCTCGTCGCCGCTGTCGGGCTCCGGCACGCGGGCAGCAAGGTCGCCCTGGCGCACCTGGTTGGCTGCCGAGATCAAGTCCTGGATCGGACGCGACAGCTGGTTGGCGAAGGCCAGGCCGACCCAGGTGGCGGCCAGCAACAGAAGCAGAGCGACGACCAGGAAAATCGCTGCGAAGGTGATCTGGAAGCCCTCGCGTTGCTTTTCCAGAGCCTTGTAGATGACCGCGGCATCGGTGACCTGCTCGGTGTGGGCCAGAACTCGCGGGTCGACCAAACGACCGACGACCAGGAAGGTCTCTTCAAAAGCGTCGAGGCGGACCAGGGCTCGGACCCGGTCGTCGGTGTCCGCGGTGAGGATCACCACCTCGCCCTCGCGGCTCCGCTGAAAGGCCCAGTCCGGGATCGCCGGGTCGAAGTCGAGCAGCAGGCCGATCCCTGCCCGGCCCAGCACCCGGCCGTTGGCGTCGAAGACCACGGCCTCGGTCAGGGAGCGCAGCGCCGCGTGAGCGGCCAGGAACTGGGTGAAGCGGGAGCGATTGAACAGCAGCACCTGGCCTTCCCGATTCAGGTCCTGCGCCATGGCCAGAGCATCGCCCGCGATGCTCTGGCGGTGCTCCTCGAGATAGGCCTCGGCGACCGCAAAGGACTCCTCGACGGCAGTGCTGACCCGGTCCGAGAACCAGCCCTGGAGGGCGAAGCTGAAATACAGCACGGAGAAGACGGAAACCACGATGGTCGGGGTCACCGCGACCAGGCCGAAAAGCACCGCCAGGCGGCTGTGCAGGCGGGCGCCGGCGATTCCCCGACGGCGTGCGGTCCAAAGGGCGACCATGCGGCGCAGGACCAGGATGCCCAGCCCCAATAGCAGGACCAGATCCAGGTTCAGCAGAATCAGGATCGCGCGCGGGCCGGTGGTCTTGGCCGAATCGCCGGTCATCGCCCAATAGGTCGCGATGCCCGAAAAGATCGCCGCGATCATCAGACCGAGAGCGAGCTTGCGCTCGAGATTGATCCGGCGCGCCCAGTCGAGGAATTCCTTCAAGGCCTGGCGGATTGCCGAGCCCGCGTCATTTCCTGACATCAATTGGCTTCGTGCGTCGTTCAAGGTCGTTGCAGGAAGGCCGCTCTGTTGCCGATCTGCAACAGCATTCTTAGCTACGGAAAACCCGAATGTCCAACTCTTTGATCTTCTTGCGCAAAGTGTTGCGATTCAGGCCAAGAAGGGCGGCCGCCTTGATCTGATTGCCGCGCGTAGCCGCCAGCGAGATCTGGATTAGAGGGCGCTCGATCTCCTTCAGGACCCGTTGGTAGAGGCCGGCCGCGGGCAAGCCGTCCCTGTGAGCGGCGAAGTATTCGTTCAGATGCCGTTCCACCGCGTCGCCCAGGCACTCGTCGTCCCGGGCCTGGCCGCCCGCCGTCGGGGCCGGATCGCTGATCTCGGCCAGGATGTCGGGCCGGCCGATGACCTCCTGGCTGTAGAGGGCGGCCAGCCGCCTGACCAAGTTCTCCAGCTCTCGTACGTTGCCCGGCCAGTCGTGGGACTTGAGCGCCTCGATTGCCTCCACGTTCAGGGCCTTGCGCGGCAAGCCGAGCTTCTCGCCCTCGGCCAGGAAGTGGTGAACCAGCTCGGGAATGTCTTCGCTGCGCTCGCGTAGCGGCGGCAAGCGGATCGGCACCACGTTGAGGCGGTAGTAGAGATCCTCGCGGAACAGTCCCTGGCGGACCAGCTGCAGGAGGTTGCGATGGGTCGCGGCGACGATCCGCGCGTCGGCGGAAATCGGCATCTGGCCGCCGACCGTCGTAAAGATGCCTTCCTGCAGGACCCGCAACAGCCGGGTCTGCGCCTCCAGCGGCATGTCGCCGATCTCGTCCAGGAACAAGGTGCCGCCGGCGGCCTGCTCGAAGCGTCCGGCATAGCGGGCGGTCGCCCCGGTGAAGGCACCCTTCTCGTGGCCGAAAAGCTCGCTCTCGATCAGCTCCCGCGGGATCGCCGCCATGTTGACCGCAACGAAGGGCCCCTTTCGCCGGCGGCCGTAGTCATGCAGCGCGCGGGCGACCAGCTCCTTCCCGGTGCCGGATTCACCGTAGATGATCGCGGTCAGGTCGGTCCCCATAAGCCGGGCCAAGACCCGGTAGATCTCCTGCATCGCCGGCGAGCGGCCGATCAGCGGCAGACGCTCTTCAGCGGCTGAAGGCGCGGTGGACTCCGGGTCTGCCGGCTTGCAGGGCGATGCCAGGGCCCGATCGACCGTCGAGATCAGCTCGCGCAGGTCGAAGGGTTTGGCCAGGTACTCAAAGGCGCCGCGCTCGGTCGCGCGCACGGCCGTCAGCAGCGTGTTCTGCGCGCTCATGACGATGACCCGCAGGTTCGGCCGCAGGCGGCGGATCCGCGGGATCAGGTCGAGGCCGTTCTCGTCCGGCATCACGACGTCGGTGATCACCAGGTCGCCCTCGCCCCGTTCGACCCAGTCCCAAAGGGTCGCGGCGAAGCCGGTGGTCCGAACCCGGTGACCCTGCCTCGCCAAGGCCTGCGTCAGCACGGTACGGATCGCGCGGTCGTCGTCGGCGACCAGGATCGTCGCGTCTGCCATCAGGGCGCCTCCCCACGGTAGAGCGGCAGCTGGAGCCTGAACAGCGTCCGTCCGGGCTCGCTGTCGCACTCGATCACGCCGCCATGGTCGCTCACGACCTTGGCCACCAGGGCCAGGCCCAGCCCCCTGCCTCCGGGCTTGGTGGTAACGAAAGGATCGAAGAGATGTCGGCGCAGCTCCTCTGGAATTCCCGGTCCGTTGTCCTGGACGGTGACCACCAGCGGCAGGTCCAGGCGGTCGCCGCCGGCCGGCGCGGTCAGGCGAAGGCCCTGCTTGTAGCGGGTCGTCATCACGATCTCTCCGCCCTCCGGCTGGGCCGCCTCGGCCGCGTTCTTGACCAGGTTGAGCAGCGCCTGGATCAACATGTCGCGGTTGCCGTGGACCGGCGGCAGCGAAGGGTCGTAGCGCTCGACGATCCGGTGACCCTGGGCGATGCCGCTCTGCGAGACCCGACGGACGTATTCCAGGACCTCATGAATGTTCACCGGCTCGCGCTCGATCGGCTGGTCGCTGGAGAACATCTCCATGCGGTTGACCAGATGGACGATCCGATCCGCCTCGCTGCAGATCAGCCGCGTCAGCTCCTGATCCGGCTCGGCGACGCTGCCCTCGAGAAGCTGGGCGGCACCGCGGATCCCGGACAGGGGATTCTTGACCTCGTGCGCCAGGATAGCCGCCATGGCGGTGACCGAGCGGGCGGCGTTGCGATGGACAAGCTGGTCGCCCATCTTGCGGGCGATCGAGCGTTCGTCGAAGCTGACGATGACCTGGCCTGGCGGGCCATTGCCTTGGGACTCGGGAATCGCGGTCACGCTGAGAGAGACCAGGCGCTGTCCCAGGCGCGGCGAGGCGAGCGCGACCTCGTGACCGAACAGGCTGTGCCCGGAGTCCCGGGCTTGGCGCAGGCTGTCGAAGAGCGGGCTGTCGGCTTGAACGAAGCTCCGCAGCGGCCGGCCCAAGAGGGCGTTGGCGCTGGCGGCGAAGAACTGCTCGGCCGCCTGGTTGACGTAGGTCAGGCGGTCCTCGCCGTCGACCACGACCAGAGGCTGGGCCAGGGTGTTGAGGATGACCTCGGCGGGTAGTTCGCCGGCCGTGGCGAGTTTTGCGGAGGTACCGGTCATCAGGCTGCCGCTGCCCTTGCGCTGGCAGCATCGAAAAGCGCCCCGATCGCCGAGCGGACCCGCGCCGGTTCGCTCTCGACGTTGATCCGCGCCCGGAAGCCCTCCCCCGCGCCGAGAGCCTCGCCGTACCACGCCAGATGCTTGCGGGCGATCCTCAGACCCCGGGCCACGCCGTAGTGCGACAGCATGTCCTCGTAGTGGGCCAGCACCAAGCGGCGGCGCGCTTCCAGGTCCGGCAGCGCCGGCGCCCCAGTGCCGGCCAGGGTGGCCGCGATCTCGCCGAGCAGCCAGGGCCGGCCGCGGGCCGCCCGTCCGACCATGACCCCATCGGCACCCGAGGCTTCCAGGGCCCGGCGGGCGGAGGCCGGGTCGACGATGTCGCCGTTGACGATCAACGGGACCGAGACCGCCTCCTTGACCCGGCGCACGAAGGCCCAGTCCGCCCGGCCATCGAACATCTGCATCCGGGTTCGGCCGTGCACGGTGATCATTCGGATTCCGCAGTCCTCGGCGATGCGGGCCAGGCGCGGGGCGTTGCGGGAGTCCTCGTCCCAGCCGAGCCGCATCTTGAGGGTGACCGGAAGGCTGACTGCCTTGACCGTGGCCTCCAGGATTCGGGCGGCCAGCGGCTCGTCGCGCATCAGGGCGGAGCCGCCCTGCTTGTTGACGATCTTCTTCACCGGACAGCCGAAGTTGATGTCGATCAGGGCCGCGCCACGGTCCTCGGTCAGACGCGCGGCCTCGGCCATGACCTCCGGTTCGCAGCCGGCCAATTGCACCGCCAGGGGCGCTTCTTCCGGACTGCTGCGGGTCAGGCTCAGGCTCTCCCGGGTCTCGCGGATGGCTGACTGCGAGGCGATCATCTCGGAGACCACGAGGCCAGCGCCACCGGCCTTGGCCAGGCGGCGGAACGGCAGGTCGCTGATCCCCGACATGGGCGCCAGGATCACAGGAGTCTCGATGTGGAGGCGGTCGACCTGAATGCCCAAAATTTAGCCACTCATGCTGGGTGCTGAAATTTTGGGCTTTGTACTCCGGCGGCGCCGGAGATGCACGTCCTTTCGTGGCGTGCTTCGGCCCGCAAATCAGGCCGCAAGCACGTCCGTCACAAACTTCACCCCGAGGAAGGCCAGGGTCAGCAGTAAGTAGCCCAGAAGCGCCAGGCGCACGGCCGTACGGCCCCTCAGGCCGGTCATGTGGTGAAAACCCAGGAGCATGAGCAGAACGCCAAAGGCGAGGAAGGACAAAAGGATCTTGTGGTCGAGGATCAGTAGCAAACCGCTGCTGATGTACTGCACGGCCATTCCGGTGGTCAGCCCCGCCGCCATGACCAAAACCGACCAGCGCAGCAAGCCGACCTCCAACCGCTCGGCGTCGGCCAGGGCCGGAAGGAGGCGCGACAGGCCGCTTTCGCGCTTCCGCTTGAGCGCGCGGTCCTGAATAAGGACCGCCGTCGCGGCGACCGCGGCCAAGGTCGCCAGGGCATAGGTCACGAGCGCCGCGGCGATGTGGATCCTGAGCCAGGCGTCAAAGGCCAGGTCCGGGTTCCCCTGAGACGACGCCTGCGCCCAGACGGTCGCCAGAAGGCCGAGCAGCAAGAGGTAGGGCAGCACCAGCGGAGCCAGACGCCAGGCTGCGCGCAGGGCGGCCGAAAGCAGGATGAAGAGCGCGAGCGTAGTCGCGATCGACAGCCAGATGGTGGCACTGAAGCCGGCGTCCCATACGCCCCTGAAGCCGACCACAGCGACCGCGCTGCTGCCGGCCAGGGCGACCGCCAGGAGAAGCCAGTAGACCGTGTCGGGACGTTCCAGCGGGCGCCGGAACGGCAGGATCGCCCCCGGCAGCAGAGCGACCAGGGCTGCGAGACTCATCGCGGAGGCTTGCCACATGGCCCCTATATATCACCTCTTGGCCGGACCGCCATCGCGCTCTAGGGTCTGCCCGGAATTCGACGGGCAACCGTTGCCACGAAACCGAGGGAGAGCCCATGTCCGAAGCCGCTGCCCTGGTGGTTGCCGCCGGACGCGGCCATCGCTTCGGCGCCGAAATGCCGAAGCAGTTCCTCTCCCTCGCCGGCAAGCCGGTGTTGCGCCACTCACTGGAGGCCTTTGCAACCCACCCCGCGGTTGCCGCGGTCCAGACAGTGATTCATCCGGACGACCGGGACCTCTACGACACGGCTGCCGCGGGGCTCGATCTCCGGCCGCCCGCCGACGGCGGTGCGACCCGTCAGGATTCGGTGCGCCTGGGCCTTGCCGCCCTCGCCGACCTTGCGCCGAAACGAGTGCTGATCCACGACGGGGCGCGGCCCTTCGTCTCCGGCGAGATCATCGACCGAGTCCTGGCGGGCCTCGAAAGCCATCCCGGGGTCATCCCGGCCGTGCCCGTGGCCGACACCTTGAAGCGGGTCGAGGACGGATCGGTCTCCGGCACCGTCGACCGCAGTGGGTTGTGGCGGGCGCAGACCCCGCAGGGCTTCCGCTACGCCGATATCCTGGCGGCCCACGCCGACTTTGCCGGTCGCGAAATGACCGACGACGCGGCCCTGCTCGAGGCCGCGGGCCTGACGGTCGGCATCGTCGAGGGCGCGGAGCGCAACTTCAAGATCACCAGCAAGGACGACATGGAACGCGCAGAAGGCCTGCTGGCCGGCGGCCGGCGGGAGACCCGCTGCGGCACCGGCTTCGACGTCCATCGATTCGGCCCGCCGGTCCCCGGCGGCCTGACCATCCAGCTCTGTGGCCTTGCGGTGCCGCACGACCGGGCGCTGCTCGGCCATTCCGATGCCGACGTCGGGCTTCACGCGATCACCGACGCAATCCTCGGAGCGCTGGGACAAGGCGATATCGGCAGCCATTTCCCGCCCTCCGACCCACAGTGGAAGGGTGCGGATTCTGCGGTCTTCCTATGCGCCGCCGGCGAGCTTGCCGCCGCCCGGGACGGCCGGATCGTCCACCTCGACGTGACCTTGATTTGCGAGGCGCCCAAGATCGGCCCCCTACGCGAGGCCATGGTCGCAAGGATCGCCGAGATCCTCGAGCTCGATCCCGGCCGGATCAGCGTCAAGGCCACGACCACGGAGAGCCTCGGCTTCACCGGCCGGCGCGAAGGCATCGCGGCCCAGGCCATCGCTAGCCTGGAACTGCCTGGCGGCTGATGTTCCGCCGGCCTGCCCTGCCCTTCCTGTCGCCCGTGACCTTGCTGGCCACCTGGTTCGGCAGCGGGCTGCTCCGCAAGGCGCCCGGCACCTTCGGCTCCCTGGCCGCCCTGCCCTTCGCCGCCCTGATCCATTGGGCCGGCGGCAATCTTTCTCTGTTGGCTGCCGCTATCGCCGTCTTCGGGCTCGGCCTCGCGGTCAGCGGTCGCTACGCCCAGGCCGGCGGCGATCCCGATCCCGGCGCGGTGGTCATTGACGAGGTTGCCGGGCAATGGCTGACCCTGGCGCCGCTCTGCCTGACGGTCGAGAGCTTCGCCCTGGGCTTCGTCCTGTTCCGCTTTTTCGACATCGCCAAGCTCTGGCCGATCAGCCTTGCCGAGCGGCGACTCTCCGGTGCTTTGGGTATCATGGCCGACGACATGGTCGCCGGCCTCTTCGCCGGGGCGGTGGCCTACGGCCTGCTGGCTGCCTT